>NZ_JASLCN010000370.1 GCF_030151805.1 Fluviicola sp. | reverse complement strand
ACGCTTCGTTCAAAGTAGTGAATGCCAATTATGAACTGAGTTCAACACCGCTTGCAGAAGTCGTTCTGCCACATACCATTATTCATAAAGGAGGATTTAAGATCGGAGTTTTTGGTTTGGGAATAGATCTTCAGGGACTTGTTCCAAAAGAGAACTGGAAGGGAATGACGTACCAGGATCCGGTTCAGGCTGCGCAAAAACAAGCTGATTTGTTACGAAAAGAAGGCTGCGATGTGGTTATTTGTTTGTCGCATTTGGGCTATGAATACACCACCACGAAACAGGTTTCGGACAAAGTTTTGGCAGCTTCCACTTCAGACATAGATGTCATTATCGGAGGACATACGCATACATTCCTGGAAGAAATGCAGGAGTTTAAGAATAAGAACGGAAAAGCAGTTTTTGTGAACCAGGTGGGTTACGGAGGGCTGAAATTAGGCCGTTTGGATATCAATCTCGTTCGCGATGAAGGAAAATTCACGATTGCTTCAAATAATCGCTTCTTAGATGAAACGATTGCATAATTTGCAGGTAGTCTAAAAAGATATAGTAAGTAAAAAGCCCCGACATGTATCGTCGGGGCTTTTTTATTTCGTCAAAGTCCGAAGATCAATCTACAATCGCTTCCACCTGTTCTTTCGATAATTTAATCAATGCAATGCGGTCGAAACTTCCCATAATTTTTGCCTGGATGAGGATGTTTAATCCTTTGTCTTCGGTTTGAATAAAATCAGATACGGTATATGGATTGTTTTTTCCCAGGTATTTCTTCCCGACAAGGCTTCCACCCGAATAGATGCTCAACAGAATCTGATTGCTTCTCGTTGAAGACAGAAATGCTTTGTATTGACTTCCTTTGATGGACACATCTTTGATCAGAACGGGCTTCTTTGCATCCAGTTCCGATTGACCCTGAGCAGGAATAGATTCTGCGATATCAATGGTGGTAGGAGTGAGCGCTGCACCTGCGTTGTAATACAGGTTGTCGTATGAAAAACGAGCCAATGAAAACTGGGAGCCTCCGGAAGGAGAAATCGCTGCCAATCCGCCATTAAAACCAGCTCCGTTGTAAACTCCGGCAAAAGACAGGTCGGGGTTCAGGAAGATTAGTGAAAAACTGTAATTGTAAAACCCGTTCATGACAATGTAATTCTGCTCAGGAGTAGAACTTACAAAGAACGGAATCCGGTTTCCGTTATAGGTGACGTGATTCACAATCCGTTCTTCTACATCGGTAAAAATATTGACGCTTCCGGATTGTGAAATACTTGCCAAATCGCTTGTTAAGCGGTGAATCCCGGTTTCATAACTCGTGCGATTGTAGTTCTGAATGTAAATGTCCTGCCCGGAATTATAGGCATACGTCGGATAAAGAATATTCGGGAAGCTGGAAACTTCCGCAACCGAGTGATTGCTTTCGTCGATTTTCAACACATAGGTGAACAAACCAACCGCGTCCATACAAACCAGGTAGTTTTGTCCGTTGCGCTGAATGAGATTTGGAATAGCATTGACATAGTTCGATGGAAGCTCGTAGTTCCATTCAAATTCACCTTCCTTGTCAATCTTCATCAAATGGATTCTCCAGCCGTCATACGCGCTTAAAACGAGGTATCCTTCACCGGACGCAGCCATACTCAGAGGATAAAAATGTTTGTTGCCGTTTTGGTCATCGTAAATTTTGATGAAAGAATCTTCCGGTTTGGAATCCTTTTTACAGGCTGACAGGAAAACCGACAGTCCTGAAATCACGATGAAATAAATGAATAGTTTCATAAAAAATGCGTTGTATATGATGCAATTAATGTCTTCTTTTTCGTAAGATTCCCAGGGAAATCGAATTGTCAATCGGGAACATGATCGACAGTTGAATATCCAGGTTCATGAGTTTCAACTGATCCATCACATCCAGGTATTGAACGCTGAAACCGGTATGATCCGCGTAGCGGTTTTTGTCATTGACAATTGAACGGAATCCGTAGCGAAAATTACTCTCCAGGCTGATTGCAAAGTAATTGGCGAAAAAAGTCAATCCGGCACCTGCGGAAATTCCGAAATTCGCTTTATTGATGTGCTGTGTCAAATCAGCTTCCTGTGTTCTGTCGGCTGCTTTTTTGTCCACACTTTTATCAATCGTGTAATCATAAAAGATCGTTTTCTTCGCATGATTGCGGAAGCTGGTGAAAATCCCGGCCTGGATGTAAGGGGAGAACTGATTCATCGTAAAATCCCAGCGCACCAATAAGGGAAGATTTACCCAGGATAACTTTTGCTGATGCATCATTTCCATAGAAAAATTGGAACTGTTCACCGTATCGGTCCAGGAATATGCCGTCCGGTAATTGAAACTGCTGGTTTGAAATGCAGGTTGAAAAACGATCGAAAACTTCTTTGTAAAGGAAAAAGAAAGGTAGAGTCCGACTTGTGATCCTGAATTTTTGAAGAGTTTTTCATAAGATTTCTCTCCGGGATTTTCCGGCGATTGCGGTGTGCCGACAAGCAAGCTGTAATCTTTTGTTACGTGTGCCTTGCTGAAGTTCATTCCACCGGATAACCCGATGTAAACCTTGTGCTGCCTGTGTACGGTGTAGTTCTGACTTTGCCCGTAATAAGGGAAGACCAGGACAGAGAAGAAAAGTAAGATTCTGTTTAACATGTTTATTTGGAAAGGATTACTTTTTCAGTGAGAATAACGGATTCATTGACAACAAAGGTCACGATGTATGTTCCATTTGCGTAACGCGACAAATCGAAATCAAGCGTATGTTCTCCGGGAACTCCCGGAGGATTGGAAATCTTGCCGATTGTTCGACCGGAAAGATCTTTGACTTCAATGTGTACTGCGGATTCTTTTTGCAAAGCGTACGTGATATTGATCGAGGAATTTGCCGGATTCGGATAACATTTCATCCACAGATTTTCCTTGAAGAGTTCTTTTGTACTCAATTCTTTACATTGAATATAGTCGACACGATTATCAACAAAATCTTCAAATTTGACGTGTTGGATTGCAGTGTCCGGAGCCCCGAACCAATCTTTGACCACCGAACTGAAAACCTGCCTGTAATCGTGCTGAAGCGGGATGTTTCCGTTTTGAAGGTTTTGTAAATCCGGATTGTCACCATAAACTCCCGGATTCAGACACGTTCCGTAAACCAGCATCGGAGCGGCATTTCCATGATCGGTTCCGTAACTGGCATTGGATGCAGCCCGGCGTCCGAATTCAGAGAAAGTCATCGTCAGAACACGATCTGACAGACCTAAAGCTCCCAGATCATCGTAAAATGCTTTCACAGCAGAAGAAATATGATACAACAAGGCCGCGTGAGATCCCATCGTTGTGTTTGAATTAATCACCTGGTTGGCATGCGTATCAAAACCTCCGATTCTGCAGAGGAAAATCTTCGTCCCGATTCCGCCACTGATCAAACGTGAAATGATCTTTAGCTGCGGTGCCAGTGGATTGTGTAACGCACCACTTGGTGCAATATACGGATACAAATCCGGGTAAACCGTTCCGGAATTCGCTCCGGCATTGTACACATCTTTCAGGCGTTGTGCATAATTGTTCGACTGCTTTTCGATCTGCATGATGTATTCAATTTCATCTCCTGCGTGAGTAGGAGGAAAGTTCACCGGCGGATCTGCTCCAACGCTGTTTATCAGGTTGTAAAATGCATCCGGATTCTGAATGGAAAGCCCGGCAGGAATTCCCTGGTTCCGGTGAAATGCAAGCGAAACCCCTGTTCCGATTTCAAGTGCCAGCGGATCAGGAACAGTCGGACTCGGATAACCGATTGGATAATCCGGATAAAAATGCTCGAAATAACGACCCATCCAGCCGGAATTGAAATACTCATTGTAATCACCACCCATGAACCAAACATCGCGGCTGCGGAAATGCGAACCATTCATGTTTTCATAGGAAACGTTCTGGATAATGGCCATATGACCGTTGTCGTACATGGCTTTTGAGCCCACCATGTCAGGATGCAAACCAACTTGTTTGTTGGCCGGTAAATTATTGTCGAGTGTAATGTATTGCCGTGAACCACTTTGAGGAATGGCGATATTCGGTCGTAAATTATAGTAATTTCCGTACTGATTGATCGGAATGACCATGTTCAGACCGTCATTTCCTCCGTGGAGTTGTATTAAAACCAGGATCTTGTTATTCAGACTGGATTTGGCAATTTGATGCAGAAATCCGTTTCCTTCGGCTGCGTGTAATGGAATACCATTTAATTTCAGAAGCATTCCGGTTCCCATTAAGGAGGAAATGCGTACAAAGTCTCTTCTGTCCATAGGGCGTCGTTTAAAATAATTGGTATTCCGGTGATTGCATCATTGCCATGGCAAGTGATTCCAGTTGCAAACGCACGTTGACATCACTGCTGGTATTGACATAGTTGTTCCATTCTGTTGTCCAGTTTGCTGCTGAAAGTTGATCGAGCAGAACGGTATCTCTAAAATAATTGAAACGGGCAGTGTCCAGTGTGATGGGGAATAGCCATTTGACTAATTCCTGCACAAGAATTGTCGGATCGCCGGGATTGGAGCAGTTCGTTTCCACGAAATCCACTATATCCAGCTTCAGTAAGACACCGCTTGTTCCCGTAAAACCGGAAATCAGTAATTCGGAAAACTTGTAGCGGTTCGCCAGGTAATTGGATGAAATCCAATACCGGTGAAAATCCGGATATTGAAAATAAGGTTCGTAACCTGCCACATCGTAAGGCTCGAACAATTCGATTCCCTGAAGACTCAACTGCCCGATCAGCTGGCTGTACATGTCGTAATGTGCAGGTAATTGTGTTGTTTTATCCGGAACCGTCAAATTGAAGAGGCGTATCGTTCCGATCACCAGGTCTACCGGAGATTTGATAATTGCACCGATGTTATTGTCTTCCGTAATCGGAGTGTCCAGGTCATAGAAGTGTTCACTTTGGAACAACACTTCCAGGACCGGAAGGATATCGAAGTTGTTATTTACGAGTACCGTTGCAAGTGGTTCAATGATGTCGGTTTCTATTTCCGTCGTGATCTCATAATAGGCAAATTCCCTGTAGATTCTTCTGCAAATATGTTTTGCGGTGTGAGGAGAATTAAAGATCATGTTGATCACATCATCCAGTTCCGTATAAACAGCAGTTACGGCTGCATTTGAACCGGTCACATTTCCTGTTTGAATCACTGCATTGTTGAATGCTCCGGAAAATTGTTTCGAACCGACATCGTGCTGAGAAGATGTTGTTACGTTTCCTTTTACTTTCCCGGTTGGAAAAGTCGTTACCAGATCAATGGTCTGGAAGGTCGGATCAATCCCCCAACCGGTTAATGCTTTAGTTAATGCTTTTACATCATCTTCTGTAAAATTGGTATAATTTCCCAAACTCACTTCTTCACCTTTTCCAACGGTAAACAGTTCCAAAAACTCCCGGGCGAAGTTTTCCTGCGGAACTCCTTTGATATTGAGATTTCCATCAAGATGAATCAGCATGGCATTGTCGATACAGATTGCCTTCGTGAGGTTTTTGTAGTTTCCTAAAGCGTAAAAGCGGAGTAAGCGCAAGTAATCAAGCGCAAACTGCGGATTTCCTTCAATCCGGCTCATGATCATCGGAAAATGTGTGTGGTAGAACCAGATCATCCGTTCTGTGAGATTGGGTTCTGAAGCCCGCATATTTTCCAGCCACCAGCTGCGCGTGTAATCGGATAACGTTGTTCCGAATTGATTCGGATCCATCGTATTCGGATATACCCAATCCGTTCCGTTTAATGGATCAATCGGAAGAGGGGGAATTGTTTGGCTTTGTGAAAGAGCAGTAAATGCTGCTTGCGCCGTCATTCCTGAAAAATTGGAGATATCCTGCAATCTGGGTCCTAAAGTAGCACGACGCAGTAAATGCGCAGCTTTTTGTTCGCCCAAAGCACCTGTAATCGGATTGAGTGAGGCCATGAATAAATAGTTGTGTTTAGTTTGCTACCAATTACTTTTTCAAAGATTTCAATCAGTCGGATCTATGCGGGGAAATGAGAGAACTGATCGAAATTTTAAAAATAAGTGTATCTAAGGTAAATGATTTGTTTTACAATTTCAATAAAAATTGAGTCGGGTTACAGTGGTTTTGAATGTGGCGAATAAGTCCATGAAGGGATATTTATCGCGTGTTCAGGAACATGAGAATTCCTGAACGTATTTAGTAGTTGGAGTATCATTTTGTGAAATGAACAAATAGGGAGTTTGGCTGAATATTTTTTAACGGAAGAAAATGATTGAAAAAAAGAAGGAGCTGCGATAGATCGTAGCTCCAACCTTCAGTTATTTTTACTTTGATCCAATTAGTTTACCACCACTTTTTTGGTTTTTACCAAACCTTTGTCGGATGTTAAAGTAACATTGTACATTCCGGAAGACCAGTCGTTCGAATGAATGATGTGCTGGTTGGCTGTTTGATCGCTAAATTGACCGTTGTACACCACTTTACCTGTAATATCTGTTACGGATAAACGCACGTTTTGATTTTCATTGAAGTTGTATGCCACCGTAATTTCTCCGGATTCAATGTTGTTGGAAATCTGAATTCCATTACTGAAATCAATTTCTTCAACGCTCACAGTACCTCCGATCGTTAATTGAATATCATCAACCAATACGTTTACAACTGCGGCACTTGCTTGTTTTTGAAAGCGGATTGTGAGATTGTGTGAACCCATTGTAATTGCTCCGACATTCAGGGTTGTTTCCTGGTATGCACCGATGGAATCGACCGTATTTGTTTTGCTGATAGCAACACCGTCCAATAGAACGGAAAGCGTATCGCCGATAGCACCTTTCATCGGAACTTTCAGATAATAAGTTAAGGTTCCGGCTCCGGTGGTTGTTGCATTAAAACCTTGGGCGATTGTACCTGTTTCTGCATTCGTAGTTCCTCCGAACCATGCGTACCATAATCCGGTGTTGGGAACACAGGGGCCACCACAGGTTCCACAACTTGCCAAATCACAAAATGATGTTCCGAAGTTTGAGGAAGTAGAAGACCAGGGAGAATTGGCCGGGCCGCTGGTTTCTAAAGAAGGATCTGTTAAAACTTGTGCAGATGTATGCATGCTCCATGCGCCTGCAAATAAGAATAGTAGAACTTGTTTCATATCGTAGTGATTATTGTTTATCTGATCAAGTTATGATTTTAAATCCTTTATACAAAACATATTGTTGATCATGGGGAATCTGATTGCGAATTATGAATGTCGAATGCCGAATTGGGAATTGCGCATTTTTGAGAAGAGTAATTGAACCGGTAGGAGACAGGAGTCAAGACTAACGGAGTCAGGAATTGAGACTGATATGGGTAAATTGGTGTCAAAATGCTCTAAAAGCGTGTGTTGAATTTATAACATTTTTATACTGTATCCATACTCTACCCATACTCTACCTATACTCTATCCATACTTGAGGTATTCAGACGCGGTTTTGAGTGGTTTTTGGACATTTTTTGAGGATGGTGTTTTTCACAGGTGTGTGAAGCTGATTCTGCATGTCGTTTCCGATACTATTTTGCCGCTGTGTTCCCGATACATCCTGACTGACATGTTGCGGGATACTCGAATTACGTTCCGATAGCTACAGGAATGAGTTCTGATGGACTTCGAATGCGAAATTGTAGGGAACAAAAAAGCCGCTCCTGGTGGGAACGGCTCTGTATTTTTAAGATCAGATTTCTTACAAGTGGATCACTTCTCCGTATGCTGCTGCTGCTGCTTCCATTATTGCTTCAGACATGGTAGGGTGAGGGTGAACTGTTTTAATCAATTCATGACCTGTTACTTCCAATTTACGGATTGCAACGATCTCAGCGATCATTTCCGTAACGTTTGCTCCGATCATGTGAGCTCCCAATAATTCACCG
>NZ_JASLCN010000344.1 GCF_030151805.1 Fluviicola sp. | reverse complement strand
AAAAAACTCCTTGTAAACGCAGTAAACTAATGTCATCACGATTCCCGGCCCGAACAAGTCGGGAATCGTTTTTTTACAACCTTAATATTCGTCTGTTATGAAGCAGCTAGTTGCACTTATTCTGATCATTTTTCTTTCTGACGTGAGTTTTTCTCAGCAGACAGCCATCAATAATCTAAAAGAAAAATACATCGAGTGGCTGATTGGCACACCGACTGATTATAACACCCCGGAAGTAGTGGAACGTTACAATCGCTACATTACTAACGGCAACAATGCCCGAGATTTGTCTGCTTACAATTTCCAGAATCCGGGAGCTGTCTGGGATTTAACCCAGGGGGCCGATCGCTCTGCCTACTCCACCTTAGTAGAAAGCAAACTGATCCGGTTGGTCATGTTGTATAAATTACAAGGGCCTGCAGGTTCGCCGAATCCCAGCTATAACAGCCCCGGACTGAAGGATACGATCCTGGATATTTTTCAATACCTAAAAAACAAGGGAGTAAACGCTTCAACCAACTTTAACATGTATGAGAATGCTTCATTGGAAATGATCGAGATTTACAATTCGGTTGCTCTGCGTTCATCCGCTTACTCCGCTTCCATCTTGCTGATGAAGGAAGAACTGAAACTTGCCGGAGAATTTGATCATCATATGGGTGCTCTCAATCAACTGACGAGTTTCCTTCGGTCAAATAACCCGCTTTTTAATTTTACCTATCCGGGATTCAATACCGATGTGATCCGTTCTACCAGCGTGCAGCGGTTTTGCTATATTCTTGCTTTGGATGATACCGTTAGTGCCAGACCACAGGAAATGATGCATTTCAAAAACTTCATGAATAATGCCATGAAAATATCCCGCGGCTGGTCGGATTGTATCAGACCCGATTTCATTACGTATCACCACAAAGGAGCATATACAAACAGCTACGGGATCAACGCATTGCAAATACTTTCTATTTTAAACTGGACACTCAGCGGAAGTCCTTATGAATTGAACCCGGAAGCACAATCAAACCTGCGGAATGCGGTTTTAAATTATTCCAAACTGTGCATCGACTTTGAAATGCCAAGAGGAACTTCCGGCCGCTTTCCCACAGATTTGTCGGCATTGAGTTCCTTAAGACTAGCCCATGCCTATCTATACCTTTCAAATCCCGTACAAAATGTAGATTGCGGCAAAGAATTTATCCGGCTTTGGGGCATTTCTTCTCCTCAAAACACCAACCTGATCAGGAGTGCCACAACCAGTATCAACTTGTTGAACGGTCTCCAGGGGCCGAGACATTTTATGGAAACCATACAAAGCGGTTTACCCGCTGCAGTAAAAATGGAAGGTCATTTTGGATTCCCTTATGCCGGTTCGAGCGTTCACAAACGTCTGAATTTCCAGCTCAATTTCAAGGGCTCAAGCAAATACATCTGGGATTACGAAAATTCAGCTACTGAAAACGTATTCGGAAGGTATTTATCAGCCGGCGGAATGGATATTCTTTGCAATACAAGTCCCGTTTCGTATGATGGCAGCGGACTGGCTCTTGTTGGCTGGGATTGGTCGCATTTTCCTGGAACTACCGCCACCTATTTACCATTCGGTCAGTTGGGACCGGCTACTCACCGGCTTTTCAGCAAGGGGAATTTCATCGGAAATGCTTCTTTGGATCAAAACGGAACCTTTGTTCTCGATTACAGAGACAACTATTCGACCACTCGCATGAGTGCTTTGAAATCTTATTTTGCTGTTGACAATAAAATTCTCTGCATGGGATCCGCTATTCAGGATACAAACGGAATTGCTCCGATCCATACAACCTTATTTCAAACCAGGTTAGTGCACCAGGATAGCGCTACTTATGTCAACGGAGTGGCTCAAACCGGTTTGGCGACTGACATTTCACAAGTGGGGGGCGGAATCCGGATGACTGATGCGATGGGGAATGGTTATATCGTACCCAATGTGAGTGCCAACACAGATGAAATCCGCATCAAACGCGAGATACAAAATTCCATGAATCAATCCAATACTGCCGCAACGAGCGGTAATTTTGCCTCCGCTTACATCAATCACGGAACTGCACCTTTGAATGCGGGTTACCACTACCTTGTTGTTGTAAAGGGAAATGCAGCGGAAATTCAGGCTGTGGCGCAACAACCAACCAATTATTTCGAGGTTCTGCAATGCGACCGGAAAGCGCATGCTGCCAAATACGTTCCGGACTCCATTTTCAGTTACGCTGTTTTTGACACTACCAGCGTTTTCCTGGCTGATTACCTCCGAAAGGTGAATCATCCATCCGTCATTCTTACACAAGCAATTGACTCCGGCGACAAACTGAAAATCAGCGCCACAAACCCGGATTTGGGTATGCTCAACGAATCGGAATTTTACCAATACAATCAAATCGGGAACAATCCTGCGGTTCAATACCGCATACCTCAACCGGAAATGATTACGATCACACTGGCCGGAGAATGGGAACTGGATCAAAGTTCCAACGGATTGAGTATTTCATCTGACGGAACTCTTTCCTACCTGGAGGTTGAAACACTCCACGGAACGACCGTACAAACACTATTGAAAAAAGTCCTTCCTTCTACGAATTCACTTACTGAAAATGGGGTTGAGCAAATTAAAATGTACCCGAATCCTTCGGATGGAAAAGTATACATCAATCTTGATTATACGCAAATCAAAACGTGGGAGGTATCTGACAGTAAGGGTTCAAAATTAAAAGGAGCTGTATTAAGTCCCTCTGACAGCCATAAAACCCTTATTGATTTAGGAAATCCAGCTTCCGGTATTTATTATCTGCGATTGACTCAAAGTAATCAAACTTCTTTATTGAAACTGATCATCCGGTAAGACCCCGGGATTCCGAAATAGTTGACATTGACTTATAAATAACCAGTTAGATTGCACATAAGAAGTATTCACTAATCCTATTTGTAATGAAGAAATTATTATTTATCTGTGCGTTGACAGCTGCGCTCTTTTCTTGTAAAAAAGAAAAACTGTTTAAAGGAAATTCAGGTTCCACACGTGGATTATCATCCGCTGCAATCTCTCCCGCCGAACAAACGGATCGTACCGTTCTCGTTGTTCTTATTTCAACACCTACCAAACAGAATATGCGGACTGAACAGGAAGCCCGTGAAGCTGTTTTTTCGAATACTGGCCGCTCATTGCGCACCTTTTACAATGAAACTTCAGGTGGCCGGCTTTTTATAGCAGGGCTTAAAGACAGACTTCTGGGTGATGTTGTGAGTATCAATGTACTTGACCTGGGAATTCTCAATGAATGCGCAACAGATACCTGGAAAACACTGGCACTTCCGGCGCTTTTAGCAAAACTGATTGTTCCTTCGCAGTACAATACCGTCATCTACATTACACCGTTGGTTTCGGGTTGTTCCAATGGGATAGGAACTACCGGAACACCAGGCGGAACCAATACCGGTTATTCTGTAGTATACTTCGACAAAGACGGTAGCATACCGATTCGCCAGCGCACCCTGGCACATGAAGTGGGTCATAATTTAGGATTGTCTCATGCGAATACAAGAACTTGTACAGATAATACGGGTTTAGCAACTGCCTTATCCGACAACTTTACTGTGAATGACCAGAAAGATCCCAATGAAGTAATGGGAACGAGCGCACGCGGTGAGGAATATGGCAGGCTGCTTTGCGCTCCGCGTTTACAGTCATTGGGTTGGTTAAGCAGCTCGGAAATTATTACGACAACCAGCACGGGAACCTTTACGCTTTCTCCTTTATATGGCGGAGGAACAGGGTCTAAAGCTCTAGTTGTTCCCGCATTTATTGCCGGATATGACCTCTGGATAGAAACCCGTCAACCTTTTGGAATACATGATGATTTTAACGCTGCCGCAACATTTCAAGGTGTTTCAGAATCAGCAGTAAGCACCCTGGCATTCCGCCTGGTTAAAAAGGATGCCAGTAACCGGGTTTCTACGGAACTGCTGGATATGCACCCTTCTACTGTTGGCTACTGGGGATTCATAGATGCTTATCTTCGGGTTGGCGAAACATTTACGTATGGCGGTAAGTCCTTTAAGTTGGAATCAGTAGCATCAGATGGTTCAGCAACCCTTAAAATCACCGGACCACCACCCGCTACTTTAATTGCGTATGGTGCAACCTGGAGATTTCTTGACAATGGAAGCAACCAGGGAACTTCCTGGATTCCCGGTTCGTTTAATGATGCGGCATGGGCAAGTGGCGCAAGTCAGTTGGGTTATGGCGATGGCGATGAAGCGACGGTTGTTGGCTATGGTCCAAATATCCTTAACAGATATGTCACCACCTACTTCAGGAAAACAATTACTATTACCAATCCGGCAGCATACGCAAGTTTTGTGGGAAATGTAAAAAGAGATGACGGAGTAGCAATTTATATTAACGGAACAGAAGTGTACCGGAATAATCTGGCAGCAGGTGCTTCGTATACCACTTATGCTTCGTTGGCGAATGACGATGGAGATACACCTCAGAATTTTTCCATTCCTTCTTCCGTGTTCGTAGCAGGCAATAATATCATTGCTGTCGAAATGCATCAGGCCAGTGGAACGAGCTCCGATCTTAGTTTTGATTTGGAGCTGAAAGGAAACTAATAGAAATACAAGTATTTTGTTGATGTAAGCGAGGTGCGGGTTTCTTTTCATGTACCTCATTCGGTCATCTCGCTTACTCAATGTTTCTGAAAGAACTGATGAAAACCCTCCTCCATTCAGATCTCTCAAATGTTAAGTTTTGTTTAATTTTACTTATTCTATAGAATTAGTAGATAAATAAAGCCTATACTTGCACAAAAATTCAGAATAAGAACTAAAAACAGTATGAAACGTCTTTTTAACATATTTGACAAGCAATTCGGGAACAGGATTCCGGTGCAGTTTCATACTTCAAATGATGGCCAAATGAAGACAGGTACAATTAGCTGGACAATGATGAATAATTATCGCACGATGCGCTGTTGTATGAACATACATCCATTATACCGTATATAAATTCTTAGAAAATTCTATTTCAAGGGCTTTACGGTAATACGTAAAGCCCTTTTTTATTTCATCACAATTCAAAAACAACAATCATGAGCAACATCAAAAACAACTGGTTAGTACCACTCGCTTTTACCAACATATATGTCATATGGGGGATCACCTTTCTTGCCGTTTCTTTCGGATTAACCGGCTTCCCTCCTTTCATCCTTTCAGGATTCCGCTTTTTGGCGGCAGGTTTCATGATCTTCGGATATCTGAGAGCGAAAGGAGAAAAAGCGAATTCGTTGGTCAACTGGCGTAAAAATGCCATTACCGGAATCCTGGTGCTTACCGGAGGAACGGGATTGGTTGGCTGGGGAGAACAATATGTATCAGCTTCCGAAGCTTCAATTGCTATTGCAACGGGCCCGTTTTGGTTCATTGCAATTGACAAGAAGAATTGGAGATACTATTTCTCCAACAAGTTGATCTTAGTGGGATTGGTAATCGGTTTTGTGGGATTGGTGCTGTTTTTGAGCGGAAGTGTTACCAGTCCGGAAAGTGCGGTCAGCGGTTCTCTGAGAATCACCGCATTCATTGTGTTGGCATTGAGTTCAATCAGCTGGGTATTGGGATCCCTGTATTCCAAAAACAACCCGGCGGGGCATTCGACCTTCATGAACATTGCGCAACAATTAATCACGGCCGGGTTTGCTTCTTTGATAATCGCCTCTTTCCGAAATGAATGGAGCGGATTTTCCATCGCAGCAGTTCCCTTATCGGCCTGGTTTGGTTTGTTGTTCCTGACCATCTTCGGTTCGGTTGTGGCATACGTTTCTTACATCTGGTTGTTGTCCGTAAAACCGGCAGCTTTGGTGAGCACGCATACATACATTAACCCGATCGTCACAGTGCTTGCGGGTTGGGTCATCACCAATGAGTTCATCAATGGAAGTCAGTTGCTGGGACTCTTCGTTATTTTGTCGGGGGTTTTATTAACCAATGCAACCAAGTATCTGAAGCTGTCAAACCGTTCCAAAGTGAAGATCAGAAGAACCATGCGGTCGTGGAACAAAATCAGCAAATCATATAAACACATTACAGGATAAAAATCACAGAGATCCGGATCATTTCCGGGTCTCTCATTCAAACGATCATGATTGAAATCAAAAACATTAGTAAAACATTCCTGCTGAAGAAGCAGCCGCTGAAAGCGCTCGACAACGTGAGTCTGGAAGTGGAACGTGGTGATATTGTAGGGATAATCGGGTTTTCGGGAGCGGGAAAAAGCACGCTCATCCGTTCTGTGAACCTGCTTGAAAAGCCGGATCAGGGACAGATTATCATCAACGGAACAGATTTAACAACGTTGAATGCCCGAAAACTGGCACTGGAACGCAAAAAGATCGGAATGATCTTTCAGCACTTCAACCTGCTTTCTTCCCGAACGGTTTTCGGCAACATCGCACTTCCTTTGGAATTGGACAAAGTCAATAAAAAGGAGATTCATAGCAGAGTAAACGAGCTCTTGAAACTCGTTGGGTTGAAAGACAAGGCAAACTTCTACCCGGGAAGTCTTTCCGGCGGTCAGAAACAGCGTGTCGCCATTGCCAGAGCTTTGGCAAACGATCCGCATTTGCTTTTGTGTGATGAAGCAACAAGCGCTTTGGATCCTGCAACAACGCAATCTATTTTGCAATTACTGAAAGACATCAACAAACGATTGGGCATTACCATTTTACTGATCACGCACGAGATGGATGTAATCAAATCCATTTGTAATCATGTGGCCGTAATTGACCAGGGAAAACTCATTCAAAAAGGAACTTTGGACGACCTTGTTTCGGCAAAGGAAGATCCGATTATTAAACAATTTATAACATCAGAAAGTATGTCAATACCACAATCATTCGACAGCAGATTGCAGCCGGAGCAGCAGACAGGCTTGTTCCCGCTCATCGAAATAGAACTGACGGGAGCTGTTTCCTTCGAAAAATTCTTAGCGGTTGTCAACGAACACAACATTCCGCATAAAGTAATCAAAGCAAATATCGAATACCTGGGGAATTCCAACTTCGGGAAGCTATTGCTGCATTTGCAGGGAAGCTCTGAAGAAAACACGCAAGTCATTCATTATTTCAATCAAAACAACATTCAAAACACGATTAAAGGTTATGCTTGATCAAACAACTACTTCATTATTGCTGGAGGGACTTTGGGAAACGGTTTTTATGACTTTCGTCTCCGGTTTCTTCGGCTTTTTATTGGGGTTACCGGTAGGAATTATCCTATTCGTTACCCGGAAAGGACAATTTCTTGAAAACAGGATCTTCCACCGGAGTTTATCGGTTTTGGTGAATGTCTTCCGTTCCATTCCTTTTATTATCCTCATTGTATGGATGATTCCTTTTACACGCGGGTTGATCGGAACTTCCATCGGTGTTTACGCGGCGCTGGTTCCTTTGAGCATTGGCGCCGCTCCTTTTATAGCGCGATTGGTTGAAAACAGCTTGCTGGAAGTTCCTTCCGGTTTAATTGAAACCGCCAGAGCTATGGGAGCAAGTCCGCTGCAGATTATCCGGAAAGTACTGCTTCCCGAGGCCTTACCTTCACTGATCAACAACGCCACAATTACACTCATCACGCTGGTCGGTTATTCGGCCATGGGAGGAGCAGTCGGTGCCGGCGGTTTGGGCCAGATCGGATACCAATACGGCTACATCGGTTACGACAGTGTGATCATGAACCTGGTGTTAGCACTGCTGATTATCCTGGTATTCCTGATTCAATTCACAGGAGACAAACTCTCCAAAAAAGTCAATCACAAGTAAGAACCAGCGTTAACTGGTGAAAACTGAGCAAAGCAATGATAGATTGCTTGATGCGAAGGATCAAGCGTTAGCGCAGTCATAACTGATCAATAAATGAATGATTTGTCCGGGAATATCGGTGACGATTAAGAAAACCCCACAGTACCGATTTTTCGGGATTCGTGGCAAAGAACCTCCTGGATATTCGTACAAAACATCAATTAATAAAAATTCATATGAAAACAATCAAGTACTTCACATTACTAACCGCAAGCCTACTATTCCTGCATTCCTGTGCAGATTCATCCCGGAAAAATGATCCGAATTACATCAAAGTCGGAATTACTTCCGGCCCGGAAAGGGAAATTGCCGAAGCTGCCAAAAAAGTAGCGAAAGAGCAGTTCAACCTCGAAGTGGAACTGGTCGTTTTTAATGATTATGTTGTTCCGAACGAAGCTTTGAACAACGGCGATATCGACGCCAACGCCTTTCAGCACGTTCCTTTCCTCGAAGAACAAGTCAAACAACGCGGATACCAGCTGGCGGCAGTGGGCAATACCTTTGTTTACCCGATTGTGGCATATTCGAAAAAAATCAAACACCTTTCGGAACTCAAAAACGGCAGTACGGTTGTCATTCCCAATGATCCGACCAATGGCGGGCGCTCTTTGCTCCTGCTACAAAAAAACGGACTGTTGAAATTGAAAAGCCATGTGGGCTTACTACCGAAAGTAACAGACATCGTTTCCAATCCGAAACAATTGCGCATCCTGGAAATCGAAGCTCCGCAATTGCCCAGAGTTCTGGACGACAAAGAAGTAACGATTGCCGTGATCAATAACAATTTTGCTGCGCAGGCAGGATTGAATGCAGATAAAGACGGTCTTTTCAAAGAAGACAAAGCATCTCCTTATGTAAACATCATTGTTTCGAGAAAAGACAACAAGGATCAGGAGAAGGTGAAAAACTTTGTAAAAGCTTACCAATCGGAAGCGGTGGCACAAGCAGCCGAAAAAGCATTTAAAGGCGGGGCGGTAAAAGGTTGGTAGTATGACGCGAAATGCCAAATAATGGAAAAACGGACCATCCGTTTGAACTCTTCACCTTTCGTGATACATTTGAAAAACTTCAAACCTATCTGCTATGAAACGGATCAACAGCCGGATAGTTTGAACTGATATCAATTATGTATTAACCGTTAAACTATACAATCATGAAAAAGTTCATTTTTGCCGGATTTTTCGCTGCTGTTGCAGTTGTGACAACAGCGTTTACTTTCCAGAATTTTAGCACAAGTAAGAAGGAGCTTCCTTGTACGAAATTTTATCAAACCTGTCCCGGCGGGCTTGTTTATTACAAATGTGTAAAAACTTCTACCGGTCAATCATCTCCGGACTGTTACAATGTAGCCAGCGGCCCGAATAGCGGTGGTTGCAACATAACCCTTTATCCTTGTGGAGGCAGACAATAAACAATTGCAATGGCTGAGCAGCAAAAAGGTCCATAAAGATGCATCATCATACAGGTATGCAAAAAAAGTGAACAATTCGTTTGGACTTTTTATTTTTTAAGAATATATTAGCGAAACTTCACATCTACCAGCTATGAAAATGAATCATAACAAACCTTATCACCCGAACTTTTTCATTCCTGATTATTTGCGATTTATATCAATCTTGTATTAACCGTTAAATTATATAATCATGAAAAAGTTCATTTTTTCAGCTATTCTTGCTGGCGCGGCAATTGTCACAACAGCGTTTACCTTCCAAAATTCAGATGAAGGAACAAGTAAAAAGCTTATTCCTTGCAAAAAGTTCTATCTAACTTGTCCGAGTGGTATCATTTATTACAAGTGTATGAGAAACGACTCTGGTGAAGCTTCACCGGATTGTTACAATGTAACAACTGTTCCGAATAATGATGGATGTAATATCACAGCCCGTAATTGTTAATGGCAACGTTTAAATCATTCAAATGGCAGGGAGTAATTTACTCCCTGCTTGTTTTATCTGCTTGTTCAACCGAAGTCAAAACCGTCAAGGAGATCTGCGACAGTTGCTCGGGAGAAAGTTCTGTGAATTTCACAGAAACTTCATTGAAGATCAGTGACTCCCTGCTTCTGAAAGTGCCGGAAGGATGTGGTGAGATTAATTCAGACATTCCTCCAAAGCGTGAGGGAAATAA
>NZ_JASLCN010000299.1 GCF_030151805.1 Fluviicola sp. | reverse complement strand
CTATTTGAGATTCCATATCCGAAGACATTACGACCGCACGACTTACCAAGATACAACAGTGCGTCCGCCGGTTGTGACGAACCCGGTTGTAACTGATCCTGAATGGACTCAGCCGGTAAGAAATCCTCCGATCGTAGATATTACCAATCCGAGTGTCACCGGAACAACGGTGAATTCGAGCAGTTATGTGATTAAAGGACGCATTCAGCGCGTGAATTCAAGTTCAAATGTGGTTTTCCGCCAAAATGGAAATTACATCACGAACTTTACGTTCAATCCGTCTACCCAGGAATTCCAAAGTGTGGTAACGCTCATTCCGGGACAAAATACCTTTGAGTTAACCGGAACAAATGATTTCGGGTCCGACATGGATCAAACAGTAATCAATTATGTGAGAGAAACTCCGACACCGCCGGTTGTGACCTATTCGAACCCGAATTCGAATCCGACAACGGTTCAGAATCCGACATTTAACCTGACCGGAACTGTTCTGAACGTAAGCGGGAAAGATAAGATCACGATGACTTTGAACGGAGCAGCTGTAAACTTCAATTACAATGGTTCGACAAGAGGAATTACTTCGACTCTGAACCTCATCACCGGTTCAAACATTGTAACCACAACCGGAACCAATCAATATGGTTCTGACAGTGAAACCGCGACAATTATTTATCAACCTCAACAGGTTATTCAGCCGCCGGTTGTTTATTTCGTGAACCCGAATATCAATCCGTACACTGTTAATCAAAACACATTCACATTGAACGCAGATGTATTGAATGTACAAGATGCACAACATGTAACATTTAAACAAAACGGAACGATTAATAACAACTTTGCTTACAATGCACAAACAGATAAGTTTGTGAGTAGCGTGATTTTGAATCCGGGACAAAACGTGTTTGAAGTCATCGGAACGAACACCGCAGGTTCTGCTTCAGCTACTACGATCATTATTTTCAACCGCATTGCTCCGAAACCTCCGATTGTAACCATTACAAATCCGGGAACAAACCCGCTGGAAACTTCAAGCAGTGTTTACAATTTGAATGCAACGGTATTGAACGTTACACAAAAGAGTCAGATTAAAGTGATTCTGAACGGAGCAAGCTTGCCGAATTTCAATTACAATGCCGGAACAAATGGCGTAACTGAAACATTGAACCTGGTTACGGGAGCAAACGTTGTAACGGTAACAGGAACGAATGCTGATGGTTCGGATTCGAAACAAACGACCATTATTTACAAACCCGCAGCAATTGTTCAGCCTCCGGTTGTTCAGTTTACCAACCCGAATGTGGATCCGTATTCTACCACTTCGGCAAGTTACAACGTGGTAGCTTCGGTTCTGAATGTTGCAAATCAAAGCGGTGTGAATGTGAATGTAAACGGAGCAAACATTACCAATTTTACATTTACAAACAGCCTGGCTTCTTTCCCTGTGAATCTGATCGAAGGGGCAAATATTATTACAGTAACCGGAACAAATACTGCCGGAACAGCCAGTAAAACACAAACGATTCTATATAGAAAACCGGTTACGGTTCAGCCCCCGGTTGTTTCGTTCATTGATCCGAACGTCAATCCGGCAACATCATTTAACGCTACATATCTGGTAAAAGCACGTGTACGCTTTGTCGCGGCTGCAAGTCAGATCGTTTTGAAAATCAACGGACAGGTTTCTACGAATTTCAATTATGTTGCATCCAGTGAAATGATGGAATTCACAACCGGTTTGGTCAATGGTTCGAATGTCATCGAGATTACTGCAACGAATGCGGCTGGTTCAGATTCGAAAACGACTTTGATCAATTACCGCGCTCCGAATCCGACATTGCCTCCGGTGGTAACGATTACGTATCCTGCAGCAAATCCGTACACAGTGAATGTTGCAAACAGCAATGTTACGGCAACCGTACTGAATGTGGATAATCAACAGCAAATCCAGGTATTGGTGAATGGGAACCCGGCAAGTGGATTCACGTATTCGACTTCAACAAAAGTGTTGGAAATGAATACTCCGTTGATTCTGGGAACAAACACCGTGAAAATCACAGCAACAAATTCTGCGGGGACGGCATCAGACGAAACACAGATTATTTTCAGAAGAGAAGAGGTCATCAAGCCACCGTTTGTGACATTCATCAATCCTGCAAGTCCGGGACAAGTTGTTTCGAACGAAGCTTATGTGATGAAAGCACACGCAACGAATGTAACTACGCAAGCTCAGATCACTGTAAAAGAAGACGGTTTGATTGTGAATCCAAGCTTCTGGACATTCAATCCTGCAACGAATGAGATTACATTTAATCATACCTTGAATTCAGGGAATAACATTTTTGAGGTTACTGCAACAAATCAGGGAGGAAGTCATACCGCTTCAACATCGGTGATCTACAAGAAAATCGAAGTTCCTTGCAACAAACCGGTTATTACCTTTAAAAACCCGAATACACAGAATTCAACGGTTGAAAATGCCTTGTTTGCTTTGAAAGCAGCAGTTGCAAATGTGACTTCCGTGAATCAGATCGAAGTATACTTGAACGGAAGTTTGCAAACAGCAGGAACATTCAATGCTTCCACTTCCGACTTTGATAAATCATTGAACCTGATCGAAGGGGCGAATTCCATTGAGATCAAAGCAACGAATTCATGTGGATTTACAAGCGTTACTTCCATCGTTATCATGACACCGAAAGTGGACCCTTGTGTTGCTCCGGATATTAATCGCCTGAAACCTGCTTCCGATCAGTTGGTGACGGAATCTGAAACCATTTCATTGAGTGCTTCGGTGAGTAATATCAAACAGGCATCTCAAATCGAATTGAAGATCGATGGAGTGACTATTCCATTCACATATGACGAAGGAGCTCACATGATATCTGCAAACGTAGCTTTAACGGAAGGAACACATACCATTGTTGCTTTGGTGAGAAACGAATGCGGATCGAAACAATTGACATGGACAGTGATCCGGAATGTTTGTAAACCTCCGGTAGTGACAATTACCAATAGCTCTGCTGCAAACGGGGCAACGGTTACTTCGGATGCGTTCAGTTTGTCGGGAACGGTTTCCAATGCGGAAAACCAGGAGAACATTTCAGTTCTGCATAATGGACAGAACATTGCATTTGTATACAACCAGCAGACAGGAGTAATTACTATTTCGAGAAGCCTGGCACTGGGAGCGAATGCGATTACGATCCAGGTTGTGAACAGATGCGGAAAAGATTCCAAAACGATCAATGTTCTGAGAAATGATTTGGTGGTTGTTACTCCTCCGACGATTGAGATTACAAGTCCGTCAATTACTCCTTTGGAAACGGATCAGTCAGCTCAGACAATTCTGATTGCAACGACAGGTGTTACTTCTGCATCCCAGGTTTCTGTGACTTTGAACGGAGTTATGACCAACTTTGATTTCAAAGCATCTTCAGGAGCTGTGAAATTCAACGCAAGCTACGTTTTAGGAACAAATGTGATTGTTGCAACGGCAGTTACAGCTGGCGGAACTGCAACAGATACGAAGATGGTTATTTACAATGCGCCGGAAGTGATTCCTGCACCGGTCATTACATTGAAAAATCCGATACGTTGTCCGGCAGTTTTAGCTGCAGGGAACGTAACGATTACCGGAACAATAGAACATGTGGCAAATGCGGGGCAGGTGAGCATTCTGTATAATGGTGAAAACGTAGAGTTTTCTTCAAGCATGGAAAGTAATGTATTGACATTCTCTTTCATCATCAATATTAATGCTTCTACGGTTTCCATTCCGTTGATCATTACGGCAAGAAATACTTCCGGAACAGATAGTAAATCGTGTTTGATTAGTGTGAACCCGAACGGCAATTCGAATGCTACAAACGGGCAGCAAGGAAACAATGGCCATGGAAATAATACGGATGGAACAGACGAATCGAATCCTGGAAAAGGGAATGGAGGGCCAACAGGAGCTGAAGGTGGAAGCACAGATGATGAAAACAAAACGAAACCGGTTCGCGTAGTAAGACCGGGAACAGTTATAAATCCTGAGGTAACTAAACCGACAACAACTACGCCGGTAAGAACACCTAAACCGGCAATAAGACCATAATTTTAAAAGTCCTCTGAATTTTCAGAGGACTTTTTTATTGAACGAAGAATTCATTCTTCCCTTTCGAATCAGTATTTTTGTACCATAATTCAAGCATATGACCAAGGAAGCAGTTTTGGAGGTATTGGGAACGATTTTAGAGCCCGATTTAAAGAAAGACATCGTAACACTCAACTTTGTTGAAGATTTACAAATTGAGGGTTCGAAGATTACTCTGACAATTTATGTTTCCAATCCGGCACTGCATGCACGGAAACGGATGCAGGAAGCTGTAGAATTCAATTTGAAACGCGTTTTCGGAGAAGCGGTTGAAATTACCTGCATGGTCAAAGGATTGCCGTCAGAAGCACGCGAAACGCACCGTAAAATTCTTCCGGAAGTCAAACATATCATCGCTATTGCATCCGGAAAAGGAGGTGTTGGTAAATCAACTGTAACGGCAAATCTTGCCGGAGGATTGGCAAAAGCCGGTTTTCGTGTGGGAATTGTAGATGCAGATATTTACGGACCAAGTATTCCAACGATGTTCGACGTAGTAGGGGAAAGACCGACGATGCTGGATGTAGAAGGAAAACCGATGATCAATCCGGTGATGAGTTATGGGATCAAGATTTTGTCCATGGGATTCTTTTCCCAAAATGACGAAGCAATCGTGTGGCGCGGACCAATGGCTGCCAAGGCAATGACGCAGTTGTTTACAGATGCTTACTGGGGAGAACTGGATTATTTATTGATCGACCTTCCTCCGGGAACGGGAGATATTCACCTTTCATTAGTGCAAACGGTTCCTTTGGATGGAGTGGTGATTGTAAGTACTCCGCAGGAAGTGGCACTTGCTGATGCGAGAAAAGGAGTGAACATGTTCAAACTGGATACGATCAATGTTCCGATTGTTGGATTGGTTGAAAATATGGCGTGGTTTACACCGGCTGAATTACCGGAGAACAAATATTACATTTTCGGAAGAGACGGAGTGAAAAACCTTGCTGCGGGAATGAATGAAACGTTTTTAGGACATATTCCATTGGTGCAGGGTGTTCGTGAGTCGGGAGACGTGGGAAGACCTGCTGTATTTCAGGAAAATACGCCAACCGCATTAGCTTTTGAAGAATTAGTGCGTATCTTTGTAGACGAGGTAAACGTGATCAAAGCACGTAAAGCAATAAAAACACAAAAAGATGGTGTTAAATAAAACGGAATTAACCGACAAAATAAATCTTTCATTGAGTGAATTAAGACCTCACTTGAATGCCGATGGAGGTGATATGGAATTGGTTGATATTACCGATGAAGGTGTGGTACAGGTACGATTGCTTGGAGCATGCAGCGATTGTTCGATGAGTATGATGACGATCAAAGCAGGTTTGGAAGAAGCTGTGAAGAAAGTTGCTCCCGAAATCACTGCTGTTGAGGCTGTTGAGTAGCTATTTTTTTAGTTAATTGAAAGAGCATAGTGCAACTTTTTTTGACACATGGCGTCTAGCTTATGTCGAAAGAAACAACCCGTACTATGAAAACGTTGAAATTAACTCTTGTTATTACTCTCCTTCTTTCTTATTCCAATTTTTCTGATTCTCAGTTGGTTTATTCCGGAGTTCCGGATTTGGAAGTTTTGATAACCAATATCTTTGGAGTTCAATGTCAGGGAATCACGAATGTCGGAATCCAGGGAACTCAAAATCAGATCGCCCGTTTTGAAAATGGAGCCGCTTTAGGAGTTAACAGCGGTTTGGTTCTTTCAACCGGATTTCCCAATTTGTCGAGTGCTCCCTCATCTGTTTTTTCAAGTGTAAACATGAACATGCCCGGAGATTACGACATCATTCAATATGGTAATCTGACAGGCCAGGGAGCTTATAGCTTTGATGCGATTGCCGTTTACTTTGATTTCACACCGATCATTTCCGATACCATCCGGTTCAATTACATTTTCGCTTCGGAAGAATACCCGGAATATTCGAATACGACTTACAATGACCGCTTTTTATTCCTTGTATCTGAAAATGGAGGAGTTCCTGTAAATATTGCGCAGGTTCCCGGAACAGGAATTCCGGTTGAGATCAATTCGATCAATCAGTATGTCAATTCCCAATATTACATCGACAATGCTTCCGGGCCAAATTCCCAGTATTTTGTTTTTGATGCTTATACAGTTCCCCTGCAAGCGAAATTCTATGCTCAGATAGGAAATACCTATCACATCAAGCTGGTCATCTCGGATGTTTCGGATGGAATTTACGATTCAGCGATTTTTCTGGATGAGCAGGAAGCAAACAACGATATTTCGGGAAGTTTGACAGTAAATGGTCAGCCTGCGGAAGGAACTCTGGAAATTTTCAATTTCATTCAGGATACTCTGCTTGCAGTTCCGGTTGAAACGGTGAATGTAACGAACGGATCTTATGTAGCGGATAGTTTGCCGACTGGTTTGTATCACGTTCGCTTTACTCCGGATCCCGTTTTGTTTCCCGGAGCAGTTCCGCTTTATTTTGCTACAAGTTCTACCTGGACAGGTGCTGATGCAATTGGTCTTCCGTGTTACCTGAACAACGCAGATATCAATGCGGATACGCTGGATGTCCTGGATGCAACAGGAAGTGTTTCAGGAACCATTGTTGTAGATACATCGTATTTGAAATCGTTGACTGTTCCTTTTGAAGGAGCGCTGATGCTTTTGAAAAGTGCCCAGACTCATGAAACCAGGGGATTTGCTTTTACAGCGTCAAATGGAACTTACACCATTGAACACGTAGAAGCCGGCACGTATTATTTGTTAGTTGATGTTCCCTATATTCCGCACACCGATACCTTGTTCTTTACAGTTCCTGAAGATGGGGAAGTTTTGGGTGCGGATTATGCGATTCTTCCGAATGGAATAGAAAGCAATGGAACGCCATATCTTGGCTTGAATGAATTAAAAGAAGTTCAATGGAGTATTTCCCCGAATCCTGCAGTAAAGTCTGTTGAGGTCGCTGTAGATCATGTAGTGAGAACCATTCAGGTAATCGCTGTGGACGGAACAGTCGTCTCAACCGTTTATCCCGACAGCTTGAAAACGGTTCTGGATATCAGCCATCTGAAACAGGGAGTTTATTTGATCCGTTTGGATCAGTCTGCTCCAAAAAGGTTAATTGTTACGAAATAAGCCGTTAAAGTTCAAAAGAAAACCCCGGTTTTATATAACGAGCCGGGGTTTTTACTTATCTGTGATACTATTTTCTTACTTCGCAGCTGCATATTTTTTAGCTACCACGTTCCAGTCAATCACATTGAAGAATGCATTGATGTAATCCGGACGACGGTTTTGGTAATGCAAATAGTAAGCGTGTTCCCAAACATCCAATCCAAGGATTGCAGTTCCTTTACAACCTTCACCCATCATTGGGTTATCCTGGTTTGCAGTAGAACAGATAACCAATTTACCTCCTTCAACACACAACCATGCCCAGCCTGAACCGAAACGTGTTGTTGCTGCTTTTGCAAACTCATCTTTGAAATGCTCGAATGTTCCGAAAGCATCATTGATTGCTTGTGCTAATTCACTTGTTGGAACACCTCCGGCTTTTGGAGCCATGATTTCCCAAAACAAGTTGTGATTCCAGAAACCTCCTCCGTTGTTACGAACAGCAGGTTTGTCTTTGCAGTTTTGCAAAATGAACTCAATGGATTTTCCTTCCAGATCCGTTCCTGCAATTGCATTATTTAAGTTTGTGACATACGCCTGGTGATGCTTTGTATAGTGGATTTCCATTGTACGAGCATCGATGTACGGTTCTAACGCATCGTATGCATATGCTAATTTTGGTAATTCGAATGCCATAATATTTTAATTTATGTTGTCTAACAAAAATAGGAAACAAAATTGAAAAAGCCGATTCAATCTGTAAGAAGCTTTTGTTAGGAAAGGTTAAATGCTTGTATACTCACTCAAAAGAAAAGTTTCAGATTGCCCGATCGATTGGCGTTGTTTTTGTTTCGAACCACATAGAAACATAGCACACATAGTTTTAACGATTCTGTTTGTTACATTATTCTCAATTGAATAAATCGCTATGTGTCTATTGTGGTTTGTTTTTTACCATGAAGAACAGATATCCCTATTGTTTACTTCCCGTATTTCTTTTTATACTTCTCATACAATCGGGTCTGGAAATTGGAAACCGGAACAAACTCTCCGTTGATCAAAATCACGGAAGCCTGATTTCCTTTCATTTCCAAAGCAGATCCGTTCGATCCGAATAAAGTTGCTTTTTTACCAACTTCAATGCTTCCGTAGAATTTTGAAATACCCATAATTTCGCAAGCGCTTAACGTAATGGAACGAATGGCTTCTTCTTCTGTCAAACCATAAGACATGGCCGTTCCTGCAAGAAAAGGAAGGTTTCGCGCATTCATGGCTTCCATATCGCCTTCGTTTTGCAAACAGAATTGAACTCCCGCCTGTTGAAGCAGGAATGGAAGTTTGTAAGGCAAATCAAAAGGATCATCTTCGTGGCGCGGTAAAGCATGCAAACGGCCAATCATTACCGGAACTTTTTTAATTTTCAGGCGATCCGCAACCAGGTAGCTTTCATATCCGCCAACAATAACAGGGAATTTGATTTCCAGTTCGGTGATCAAATCCAGGATATCATTGATTTGCTGTGCTTCTTCTGCGTGAAAATACAAGCGTTTTTCTCCCGTGAAGCACTCGCTCAGTGCGCTGTACTGAAGTGGAGTTGCCGGATTTTTTGTGTTTGCAGCAGCTTTTGCGGCGGTTAAGAATGCGAGCATTTCCCGTTTCTGATCTTCGTACGATTCATTGTGTTTGGCAAGCGGATCTCCCCAGGAACGACTGTAAGCCGGAGGCCATTCAATGTGAATGCCGTCATCTGCTTTTACAGTTCCGTCTTCCCAATTCCAGCAAGAGCTGGTCATCAAACTGGATTGCCCGGAAATTCTTCCGCCTCTGGGAGTTGTTTGAATGATCAGAATGCCATTCGTGCGAACGGTTTCAATCACGTTCGATTCACAATTGTAGGCAATCTGAGCACGAACATGCGGATTGTAAGTGCCTAATTCCCGGAAATCTTTGGAAGCTTTTACAGCGTCTATTTCCGTTAATCCCAAAGTGGAATTCGGGGCTACGAAACCCGGATAAATGTGATGTCCGCTCAGATTGATGACTGTGTCCCAATCCGATTTGTTGTAGGTGTAAGCGAGTGTATTTCGAACAACGGTAATGACTCCGTTTTCAATTCCGATGGTTCCTGTTGCGATCACTTGTCCGTTTCCGATATGCACGGTTGCGCTTTCGAGCAGGATTTTTGAATACTTTTTCTGACCGTAACTATTGCTTACAAATGCAAGCAGGATCAGGAAAGAATAACTGATTGTTTTCATGCTGAATTTGTTTGAATAATTAATGTTCATTGGTTTCAAAAGATTCTTCTTCGCCTAAGGTGTTGCAGTGGAAATGTCCGCGGCGCTTGCGGCTGAATGTTTTGGTCGGTTCACCTTTCTTGTTTTCCTCCGACATTTTTGCGATGATCCGTGCTCGTTCAGCAGCGATTTCCTGCTGCATCTGAAAATCTTTCTGAGCATCAAACAGGATTTCTCCATCAACAACCGTATAAACAGGTTTTGCAGTAATGCTCAGCGGATTGTTTGTCCATAAAACCAAATCGGCATCCTTTCCAACCTGAACAGTTCCCATGCGGTCATCCAGGTGCAAGAGTTTTGCCGGATTCAAAGTCACCATTTTCCAGGCCTGGTCTTCCGTCATTCCACCGTATTTGATGGTTTTCGCCGCTTCCTGGTTCAAACGTCTTCCCATTTCAGCATCATCCGAATTGATTGCAACGGTTAACCCCATATTGGTCATCATTGCTGCATTCTGAGGAATGGCATCCAGTACTTCGAATTTGTACGCCCACCAATCGGAGAACGTAGAAGCACCAACTCCATGTTCTTTCATTTTGTCGGCCAGTTTGTAACCTTCTAAAATGTGGGTGAAGGTGTTTACTTTAAATCCAAAAGAATCGGCAACGTGCATCAACATGTTGATTTCTGACTGCACGTAACTGTGACAGGTGATTTTTCGTTCACCGCTCACAATTTCATAGAGTGCTTCGAGTTCGAGATCCGTTGCCGGAGGTACAGCGTTTTTGTCTTTGTGCTTTCCTGTTGGATTCTTTGCCTGATGATAAGCCAAAGCACGTGAGAATGCGTCGATGTAAACCTGTTCAACTCCCATACGCGTTTGCGGGAAACGGTTTCCGGAGCCCCAGTTCGTTTGTTTCACATTTTCTCCCAAAGCGAATTTGACAAACTTCGGAGCATTTTTGATTAAAAGATCCTGCGGATAATGTCCCCATTTCAATTTGATCAAAGCAGATTGACCGCCGATCGGATTGGCGGAACCATGAAGCAATTGAGCAGCGGTAACACCTCCAGCAAGCTGACGGTAAATATCAATATCGTCTGCGTTCAGGGCATCTTCCATCCGGACTTCACAGCTGATCGTTTGCCCGCCTTCGTTGACACCACGCGTAAGTGCAATGTGTGAATGTTCGTCAATAATTCCGGTTGTCAGAATTTTTCCTTTGGCATTGATCACGATCGCATCTTTGGGTTTCAGATAGGTTCCGGAACCTTTGTGAATCGCTTTGATCTTTCCGTTTTCAACAATCACAGTTCCTTCCTGGATAATTCCTTCATCCGTATTCGTCCAGATGGTTGCCTGTTCGAAAATGATCGTCGTTTGTTTCGGAGGAGTGGCAAATCCGAAAGCATTGTTCGGAAAACGCGTTCCGGGAACGGCTAAGGTATCCAAGGTCCAGACTTGTTTGTTTTCATCTTTTGCTTCGAATTTCTTACTGCGGAAAGCGCTCCACTTGATCCATTTTCCTTTGTTGTTGGTTCCTTCTCCT
Source organism: Fluviicola sp. (assembly GCF_030151805.1). Taxonomy (GTDB): domain Bacteria; phylum Bacteroidota; class Bacteroidia; order Flavobacteriales_D; family Crocinitomicaceae; genus Fluviicola. The sequence goes on along the minus strand of NZ_JASLCN010000299.1, from coordinate 1,295 downwards.
TCAAAAATGAATACCCGCGGATTGATATCTCCTTTCAGACTGAAGGTTTGTTTTTCCGAATCGACTTGCTGTACGAAATGAATGGCAATGTCGTTGTTGATGACTGAAATCTTTGCAGTGCTGGTTAGTGTATCTGATTTGTTTGCGAAGGTAAGCGAGTCCTGAACCGTACGCACCATTTTCACTTTTCCTTCCGGTTGGTTTGCGGTTCCTGCTATTTCCATCAGAAACTTGGAACCGTCGATATTCAAACTGTAAGTTCCTCGGATATCGGCAATCGGCATATTTTGAAAGACCTTGCGTTCTCCTTTCGAATATACTTCCAGTATTTTTGCCTGGTACAGGAACGGATTCTGATCGTAAACCGCGAAATTTGCCCATTTATCTGTTTCAATCGTTCCGATTTCTTTTTGAACTCCCAATAACGTTGCCGGGGCAATTGTCAGGGAACGAAGCACATCATTTACACTCCAGCCTGCAGCCAAAGCCTGGTGAATGTGTTTCCAGAAATCTGCTGCGGCAGTATGACCGGAAGCTGAAGTGATAAATGGAACTTTATGTTTCATCAGGAAAGCCGGGTTTTTCGGAGCCATTTCCCAGATTTTCAATTCGCCATACGGAATTTCATGAGCGAGGTACGGATCTTTTAAATCAAACGATTCCGGGAAGTTGATGGGAATAACCAATGGGATTTTCAAAGTGTCCCACACACTTCCTAAGAATTGTTCTTGTCCTGTTCCGATCACAGTGAAATCGCGTTTGAACTCGCGCATCAATGATTTGACACGAAACACATCGGATTTATCATCAAGGGTAAAGAAAGTGGGCTTTTTTAATTGCTGCGTCAGAGCTTCCAAACTGTAATTAGCGTCTTTTCCATATTCGGAATGCCATTGTGCATCATAGAAAGCTTGTCGCAATAAAGCAATTGCACCAACCAGGGAACTCGGATAATCCTGTTGTGAACTTCCTTTTCTGAAGGAATAAAAAGATGCCAGCCTGTTGCTGTAAATCTGTTGATCCAGATTTTTTACCCCCAATTGAATGAGCGGAGCATATCCCTGGGCCAATCCGTCGTGGCGATGGATTAAAACTGATCCGAAGCCCATTTTCTGGTATTCCGAAAGGACTTTTTCGTCCGTCTTGTACCAATCAACGGCATCAAAATCAGAACGAATGGAATGATTCCAATAATACGGACCGGTTTTGTTTTCGGCCTTTTGGTCCGGAGAAATTCCCATGGTGCTGTTGACTTCGATAAAAGAAGGAACCACAACGGCGTGATTTCCGTCAAT
>NZ_JASLCN010000268.1 GCF_030151805.1 Fluviicola sp. | reverse complement strand
CACGCGCAAGTCTTTCATCATCAATGATTATGGTTCTCATAAGTCTTTAATTTCAATTATAGCTATTACTGTATTGGGGGTGTTTTGTTTTAAATTAAAAGTGGCTTTCCCACGGTATTGAAGCTCAAGTCTTCGCAAAGTATTGGAAATACCGATTCCGATAGAATCCTTTTTATTGGAACGCAGATTTCCGGTGTTCTCAACTTCCAGAACAACCGAATCTTCAATCTTTTTTGCGCGAATCCAAACGGTTCCTCCTTCAATCAGTTGTGCAACACCATGCTTCAACGCGTTTTCAACCAACGTCTGTAGCATAAACGGTGGAATCAGGAAATTCATCACGCTGGCATCAAATTCTTGCTGGATTTCCAAACGCTCTTCAAAACGCACTTTCTCCAGGTCTAAATAATCCTGAACAATTGATAATTCTTCATCCAGCGGAACCAGCTGTTCACTTCCGATAATCAGCGATTTACGAAGCAGATTGGAAAGCTTGGTGATGTTTTCCTGTGCACGGTGAGGCTCAATATCAATCAAAGCCCGGATCGAGTTCAGTGAATTGAACAAAAAATGCGGATTCAGTTGAGAACGCAGATTCTTCAGTTCAATTTCATTGTGACTGGCCGTAAGCTGTAAGTTATTGACTTCCTGTTCTCTGGAACGTTGAAAAAAATGAAAGGTAAAATAAACACCGTTCCACAAGACGAAGAAAATCAGTGTTGCGGAAACATCCAGGGAAAATTCCACCACGGAAAACTTTAACGGAGTCTTGGAAATCAAATGAGACACCAGGATGTTGAGCAAAGACATGATCGCAGCAACCACTATCGAAGTAATAATGATTCTTGGAATCAGGTTCGTTAAACGCATATTCAGCCATCCCATTCTGATGAAGAAGAAGCGCATCAAATGAGTCAGTAAAATTCCAAAAACAAAGAAACAAGCTGTTGAAATAACGATCATTTTCAACTCAATCTTTTGATTGGAAAAAGTTGAGGCTGAGAATATCAACAAAGAAAGTAAGGCCCAACCTCCTATTTGAGCTAACCAATAAGTTCTTCTTGCTTTAAACATATTTCAAAGATAGCCGAAATCCAATGTGAAGCATGCTTCATTCAAATAAACGGCGCTTAATCGGTTTGATTGGACGTATTTCAGGAAGACAAGCAATTTCGGTCTGAAAATTGTAAATTCGTTCTTCATGAATCGCTTGCTTATTCTATTCCTTCTTTGCGTCAATACAGCTGCTGCTCAAAGCAGATGGACTCCGCATGTCGGGATAAAAGCAACACTTCTGATCGCTTTTGGTTCGCATCAAAATGCATTTGGAGTAAAACTGGATTCATATGTCGGAAACCAATACCTGCAAATCAATGCAGGACTAACTTCCCGTTATTTTTTGACCAATCTCGGAGACCGTAAATCGTTCGGGGAATTGAGAATCAGCACAGGAGCAGTTGTCATGTTCGGGAAACCAAACAATCCCATCAACATGGATTGGGATGGTGTGCTGCATCAAACCTCTTCCTCCTACTCGATTGGTTATGCACATTACTGGTATTTGGATCGCGTGGGAACTTCTCAGCGTTCCGGAGCATGGAATCTGGGGATTAAGCGTGTAGATATCCTGTTGGAGAACGATGTGTTTGCAGGTCAGGCAAAAGACCGTTTCAGAACCGGTTCTTTGGTAATTTCCTATAGAGATAGTTTGTATAAAGCAAGTCTGGGACTCACCATCTGGACCGGTGAAACCGGAGGGACACACTGGGACAGAACTCCACTTCCCGGTGCACCGAACGGAATAAGAGATTTAACTTCCATGCCTTACGGAAAACTGAATCACGGGATTCTTTACGGGGAAATGAAACATCGTTTTGTGGGGGTTCAAACCGCCGGAGCAAGATTTGGTTGGGACAGTGAACAAATCCGTCACATTTTCCAGAATAAAATCAGTCATGATTTGATACTTTTCCCGAAGAACATGAAGCGGAATACGCCGCATTACCCACGCTTAAATGACGCAGGCAACAATGTGTTTTCCAGGAAAGAAGCACGAAAACCCCGGTTTTACTTTCAGACCTTTTTGAATGACGGACTCCCGTATTAATGACGAAGGGCGAGTTCTGAATTCTGAATCAGCCAATCTTGAAACTCGAAACTCTCATTCGAAATTTGAAATTATCAGTACCGTTCACCGACGTTTTTCACACGCACAAAAGCAGAAAACAACACTTAACCTTCTATTTATGAAAAAGCTGAGTAAACATTCGTGTTTATTCATTTATTTGATGTAATTTTGCGCCCCGTAGTTACAATTTTTATATATGTCCAATTCAACAAAATACGTATTTGTAACCGGGGGGGTAACATCATCCTTGGGTAAAGGAATTATCTCTGCTTCTTTGGCAAAATTGCTTCAGGCACGCGGTTACTCTACGACAATCCAAAAATTAGATCCATACATCAACATTGATCCGGGAACATTAAATCCATACGAGCATGGAGAATGTTTCGTTACAGATGATGGAGCTGAAACCGATTTGGACTTGGGACATTACGAGCGTTTCCTGAATGTTCCTACATCACAGGCAAACAACGTAACTACCGGACGGATTTATCAAAGTGTTATTGATAAAGAACGGAAAGGCGAATATTTGGGGAAAACAGTTCAGATCATTCCTCACATCACAGATGAAATCAAAGAACGTATTCAGATTTTAGGGAAAACCGGAAAGTTTGATATCGTAATCACCGAGATCGGTGGTACGGTAGGTGATATTGAATCACTTCCGTTCGTAGAAGCCGTTCGACAAATGATGTGGGAATTTGACAGCGATTGTTTGGTAGTTCACCTGACATTGATTCCTTATTTATCTGCTGCCGGAGAGCTAAAAACAAAGCCTACACA
>NZ_JASLCN010000250.1 GCF_030151805.1 Fluviicola sp. | reverse complement strand
CAACCAACTCATGTCTTCCCGCAACACAGTTCTTTGCTTTTAAAGAACCCGGTTTGTAATACAAACCACTGTGAATAACTCCGGAGTTGTTTCCAGTTTGATGATCTGCCAGTTTTGCCTCTTTTTCAATCAAAACGATTGCCAGATCAGGATATCTTGTTTGCAATTTGTAAAATGTTGCTGCTCCAACGATTCCACCACCGATAATTGCTATGTCGAATGCCATGTAGATAAAATTTGTGCAAAGTTAAAAGAAAAAGCAATCGCTTGACTGATGAAGACACGGTGAGTTTACAAACGTTCCTGCAAAAAATAAGTACATTTGGTCAACTCGAAAAGTACAGACTACACATGCAGCAACCAAAAATTCATTTTGAGAACTTAAATGGATTAAGATTCATGGGGGCTTTGATGGTTTTTCTCTTTCACGGTTTCACCATTAACCGCGAAGTTTGGGGAACTTTTTTCGATTCAACTCCGATGCAGGTTATTCGAAAACTCACTTCGATCGGGCATTACGGAGTAAACCTATTCTTTGTTCTCAGCGGATTTCTAATCACATACCTGCTTTTAAAAGAACTCCGGGAAAAAGGTAAAATCCACATCGGTTTTTTCCTCATCCGCAGAATTCTGAGATTGTGGCCCTTGTATTTTGTGATCGTTTTATTCGGATTCTTCGTCTTTCCGAACCTGCCATTCGGAACTCAAACCATTCATGAATTCTGGCGTTATGCGTTGTTTCTGTCAAATTTCGATGAAATCATTCACGGAAGCAAAGACAACATTAATTTCCTGACAGCAACCTGGAGTGTGAGTATCGAAGAACAGTTTTACCTCGGTTGGGGGTTGATCATCGGGCTGTTCAAATGGAAAACGATTCGTTCATTTCAGATCTTCTTTCTTTTAGTTATTCTCAGTTCAGTCGTCTTCCGCTTTTTTCATACCCACAATCAAAGCATTATTTATTACCATTCGTTAAGCGTGATTTCGGATATGGCAATCGGAGGCTTGCTGGCAACCTGGGTTTTCGAAAAGTCCGATATTCACTTCATCCGGGAGTTGAAAAAGTGGCAGATTTTCCTCATTTATCTTGCCGGAATAGGCTTCTTGTTTCTGGCTCCGCGCTTGCTTCCGGGTAAACTGATTGCGTTGGAACGAATAGTTTCCGGGTTGTTTTTCGCCTTTATACTCATAGAGCAGTTACTGGCAAAGCATTCCTTTTACAAGGCGGATCGCATTCCGTATTTCGAACGGGCCGGAAAATTGACTTACGGCTTCTATTTGTTTCACTGCATCGTCATCTTTTACCTCTGTAAAACGTTTGAATTCCTGAATATGAATCAGCACATCGGGTGGTTTGCGCTCTATTTCGTAACTTTACTGCTTATAAACACAGCACTTTCCATTCTTTCCTATCGCTACTTTGAAAAGCCTTTACTGGATTTAAAAAAGCACTTCAGAGCATGATTTCTATCGAAAAAATACAAGCAGCAGATAACCTGAAACTGGCACAATTGATCCGCGGGGTTTTAACCGAATTCGGAGCAAACAAACCGGGAACGGTCTTTACGGATCCAACGACCGATCAGTTATACGAACTCTTCCAGGCTCCGGATGCACATTATTTCGTAGCAAAAGAAAACGGCGTCATTGCCGGAGGTTGTGGGGTTTATCCGACCGAAGGATTGCCGGACGGATGCATCGAACTGGTGAAACTTTACTTGTCGAAAGACTTCAGGAATCACGGATTGGGGAAAAAACTCATGGAGCATTCCATCGAAACCGCCAAAGCAGCAGGTTTTACCGAAATCTATCTTGAAACACTTCCTGAGTTACACACTGCTGTAGGGTTATACGAACGTTTAGGCTTTGAATATCTCGACAAGCCATACGGCAATTCAGGTCATTTTGCCTGTGATTTGTGGATGCGGAAAAAACTGCATTGAAAATGTAAAAGCTTTTCAATTCTACATTAACAAAAAAGCCCATCCTAACAAAAGAATGAGCTCATTATCTGATTGATTCAAATATTATTGCAAACCGTTCAATTCTTCGATGAAATAAACTCCTTTATCTTCCATCATCTGACGAATAGCAGGGAAATCTTTCTTTGATTTAGCTTCGTGAATCTTTGCTAAAACATCATCTCCGAAGTTCAATGCCTCATCGATCAATTTGTCGGTAGCCTCAGTTTTAGAATCGTTATACAATTGAATGGAGAAACATTCGTCAAGAACATCAATAATCATTCCGTTCAATTGTTTTTTGATTAATCTCTTATTTGCCATTTTGATACAATTTTGGGCAAAGTTAAGGAATATTATCCACTCCTTGTTTAACTTATTTAACTTGAGTTCGAATTCCGAAGCGATCCTTCAGCTAAAAAATTCCGTAACTTTGCACGATGAATTATGCCATTGTAGATATCGAAACAACGGGTGGATCCACAAAATCCTCGAAGATCACGGAAATCGCGATCTACAAGCATGATGGTACGCAAATTATCAGTTCTTTTTCCACCCTGGTCAATCCGGAAATGCCGATTCCCGAATTCATTTCGAGGTTAACGGGAATTCACGACAAAATGGTGGAAGATGCTCCCAAATTTTATGAGATTGCCAGGCAGATCATTGAATTCACGGAAGACTGCATTTTCGTTGCTCACAATGTCGGGTTTGACTACGGGATTATCCGCCATGAATTCAAACTGCTGGGTTACGACTACCGGAAAGCGCATTTGTGCACGGTAAGAGCTTCCAGGTACGTACTTCCGGGTCACGATTCCTACAGTTTGGGGAAATTATCCAAAGCACTTGGAATTGAATTGGTGGGGCGTCACCGCGCAAAAGGCGATGCGGAAGCCACTGCCCATCTCTTCACCAAATTGTACGCAACGGATTCAAAAGGGTTGGGAACCTTCGTTCAGGAAGATGTAAACCCGAAAATTCTGCATCCGAACCTGGATCTGGAAGCGTTGGAAGAAATTCCGAACAAACCGGGAGTGTATAAGTTTTTCAACGACACCAATCAATTGATCTATATCGGGAAGAGCAAACATATCCGCAAACGCATTGAACAGCATCTGAAGAATGTGAAAACACTCAAAGGTTCTGTGATGCGCCAGGAAATTGCACGGATCGAATTCGAACTGACCGGCTCCGAGCTGATTGCCCTTTTATACGAATCGGAACTGATTAAAATCCATAAGCCGGTATACAATCGCGCGCTTCGCAAGAATACGTACGCATACGGTTTGTTCTATTTTGAAGACCAAAAAGGATATCTGCAATTGTATGTCGATAAGATCAGTAAATCCTCCAGTGTTCCTTTAACCACGTTTACAACAAAAAGAGAAGCCAACGATTATATTTTTATGCTGACGGAAACACATCAGTTGTGTCAGAAGTTATGCGGACTGGAAAAAAGTGCGGGCAGCTGCTTCGGTTACCAGGTCAAAAAATGTCATGGAGCCTGTGTCAGCATGGAAACTCCGGAATCCTATAATGAACGGGTGAAGGAACTGATCAATGCCCTGACCTTTGATGACGACAGTTTCTTCATTGTCGAAGGCGGAAGAGATAAGCGCGAAAAAAGCGTGGTTTGGATCGAAAACGGTTCGTACCGCGGATTTGGTTTCGTTCCGTATTTTGCAGTCAAGCAAATCCACCGGAATTGGCTTCGTTACATTGACCTTCATCCGGAAGACAAAGATGTACGGACCATTCTCAGATATTATCTCAGAAAGAATCCCGATCTTTTAAAAATTCCTTTTAACGGGTAAGTCTGTTTTCAATCTTTTCTCTGAATAAGAATATTTCCTACCAAAAGAGCCAGAACGAGTGATACGATAACAATCATGACGTTTACTTTCTATTTTGATGGTTCTCAAAATCAAAGGTTGTAAAAAGAACAAAACAAAGGTTTTGTTCAAGAATCCGGGATGATTAACACAGGGTAAAATAGAAGATGGCTTTGCAGCTTACATCAAA
>NZ_JASLCN010000219.1 GCF_030151805.1 Fluviicola sp. | reverse complement strand
TTGTTTGTATCATAAGTTTAAAATTTAAAGTTCCTCAAATCTGCTCTAATTAATCTCAATAACCTATTTTTTCCGGCGGGGGTTTCCCCGGATTCTTCCGGGAAAATTCCCATGAGCCAATCCGCAATCAATTTCAAAAGAAAATGAATCAACCGGATGTAACTTACCTCTCATTTTCTGCGTCATATCAACGGTTGAAATCAACTGGTTGATCCGATTTCGAAAAAAAAAACGCACTTGCATGCAGCGAAAACAGGTTTTTAGTCTCTATTAAAAAACATCTTAAACTATTTCATATGAAAAGAAGACTTTTAACCCCTCTTGCTGCATCAGCAGCCATTGCTTTGCTGATACTTTCCTGCAAAAAGGAAAATCCGACAAAACCCGTTAATAAAAGCACAGAAGATTCTCCTTGTTCATTCTGTTTCGGAGAATCACTGGAATTAAATGACAGCTTAATAGCAAGTACCAATTATGTACATCAAACTACGTTCTGGAAAAACGGACAGGAAACCGGTCCGAACCAGGTCAATCGCACCACTCCTCTGGGCGTTTACGGATACATGGGCGGTGTTTCCCTGGTTTTCAACAGTGCAAATACACTGTCGTGTACCTCCAACAAAGTCACGTTTGTTCATGCTCGTGTTACCAGCAATACCAACAATATTCCGGCATTGGTGAATGTGCAATTTCCGGGAACACCGATCATTTCTACTATTCCGGATTCCCTGCAATACTATTTGACTCCTTATGGCTATACCGTGGAAAAATACTTTCAACCGGGAATCGTGTGGATGAGCGATATTCCGGGAAGCATATCAACCGGTGTAGTAGATTCTATTATTATTCGCGGGCCTGAATTCGAAGTAGTAACAATCGGAGCCGACCTGTTTGAATCCGAGTTGCGCAGTATTTGCGTGGCACATGAATAAACAGACAATTCTATTTTTTCAGAGGGAGCCCATGTTTCGCTTCCTCTTTTTTGCTTGTTAATTGAAATTCACTTCCATCCATACGGCTATTGAATCTTTTCGTGCTTCCGGATCTCCGGAGGCATTCCGCTATGTCTATGACATCCTTTCACCCAAGCTTTACTACGTGTGTTTGCGTTATTTGAAAAGCGAAGCCGATGCCCAGGATGTGTTGCAGGAAACATTTGTTATTGCCTACCGCAAAATAGATTCGTTCAACGGACAAGGCAGTTTTGAAGGTTGGATGCGTCGCATTGCCGTAAACAATTGCCTGGCCAAACTGCGCATAAACAAAAAGGAGTTTGTGGAAAGCATTGAAACAAATCAGTATCAAATTCCGGAAGAGGAGGAACATTCTGCGGAAAAAGAAGAAACCGCAGCAAATTTGCTGCGGGCTTTGAAGGAGCTCCCGGATGGTTACCGCACGATCATCAACCTGGCTGTTCTGGAAGATTATTCTCACCGCGAAATCAGTGAACTGCTTCACATTTCCGAAAGCACCTCCCGATCTCAGCTGGCAAGAGCAAAGACCGCATTGAAACTTAAACTGGCACAATTATGAAGAACAAGGAATACAATCCATTGGACCGGCTTCTGAAAGAACGGTTAGCAGAAGGAACGAAGGCTGTTCCGGACTTCGTATGGGACAGAATTGAGAACGAACTTTTTCCAAAAAGGAAAAGACGCTTTTTCTTCTGGTGGTTCTTTGGCGGAATCTGCATGCTGCTATCAGGTGTTCTTTTTATGGTCGTTTTTTCCGGCGGATCGGCTTCTTCACAAGTTAACAATCACAAGGTTTCGGGAGCACTCAAACACACTTCCGGGCTCACAGCCGGTGACGGCCAATCCAAACCGGAGAAAAGAACTTTCATTCTTTCAGGCAATTACCGGAAAGCGTCCTCTTTTTCGAAATCACGCCACCAACCCAATCTTTCCCAATCGGTCAATGCCAGTCATAAACACCAAAGATCGGGTGTTAAACTGTTTTCCGGGCGTCACATTTCTTCAAATCCGGTTTTATCCGTTCAGCATTCAAACACCGCTTTCGAAAAATCCGGATCCGGGCAAACAATTCTGACTCAAACTCCTGATTTTTTACCTGTAAACGCCGATTCTTTATCGAAAAACGCTGCTTTATCAAAAGAAGTATTAAAAACCGATTCTTCCGGAAGTTCGGCGCTTTCCTATGCGGAAATTATTGCTTTGTTGGAGCGGGATTTTCCAGCGATCAAAGAACCGGAGGCCATTAAGAAAAATTCAAAATCGGTGTTCTCACTGGGTGTTTATTCCGGACTTTCCTTATTCAATACCGCTACCTTTAAAGATTACTTCACTTCCGGACAACTCAGCAAGCGTTCTTTTGCTTCTTCCGGTTTTGAATTGGGATTGCAGGGGAAACTCTACACCGGAAAACGTTTTGGCATTTACGCCGGACTGGCTTTCAATCAAAAGCAAACCCAGTTTATGTATGATCTTGCCATCACCGAATCGGATTATTTCTCATACATCGCAACCGGGGAGAAAATACCTTTGCAAAACATCCGGGATGACGGATCAAACAGTTGTTTTCTTGCAAAGGATGTTTCTGCATTGATCCGGATGCGGTCAACGATTCTCTCTGTAGGAACAACTGTTGAATTGTTCAGAACCAAGCTGTTCAGCGTTTCGGCAGATTTTCGTTTATCCGGAAATATCCGGTCCGATCTCACCTTAAAGAAAGTAAGTGTATTGGATATTCCGCAGCCAAACTCCGAGCGTTTCAGCTATCTTCAACCAGGCATCGGAATCCAACTGAATTACCGCCTGAGTCCTCATATTTCGCTCGGATTTGCCCCTTCTTTCAGCAAACAATTCTACCTGAAACAATCATTCTCCCGCAAAATGGATGAAATCCTTGTTCCGATCTTTTTGACCGTTCATTTTTAATTCCTTTCCTCCTGATCAAAAGGATATTTGAAGCTAATCGCTGCCGGAAATACCTGTTTTTGAACGTCGAAAAACAGGTATTTCTACCCTGTTGTTCCTCAATGCTTTACCCTACCTTCGATTGAATCTTAATTATACTATTCATGAAACAACGAACATTACCTTTGCTAGGAGGATTAGCTGTTATCGGTGCATTGATACTAACCAATTGTGGCTCCGATCCGGAACCAACTGTTGCGCCAAAAGCTGATTACAACACGGCATCCTCACCCGATTCACTTTGCATTGTTAGTCCAAGCTGGTTTCCTCATGCTCAAACTCCTGCTCCTGCTGAAGGGAAAGGAAGTCCTTTTGATGATTCAAGTACGACCAACCAGATTTTTCACCAATGGTCCTGGAACAAATTCCTTTGGTTGACCAAGCCGGATAAAGGCGGAAATCCACTCTTTCTGAATACCTCAAAAGTGAGACAAATTACTTCAAACATGTTACCTGTTTCTGTTCCTGACAGTACTTTGGTTGTACTCCAGGATACGGCACAGGCGGGAAGTAGTGCGCTTCTGCAAACCAACCCCAGCTACAACAATGGAGTTGGCGGAAAGGTTTATTATTCGATTCATATGAATCCGCTGATGTATGATGCTGCAGTACTCTTTGCAGCAGGAATTAAAAAAGGAATCATTCCAGCAGGCAATAAAGAAGTGTTTCCGGTAGGATCTTTCGAACTAAAAGTTGCCTGGGTTCCGGTTTCAGCTATTCCTCAATCAAAACAATCGTTGTACTATACAACTACTGCTTCTCTTTCTACCAATGCCGGCAAGAGTTTTACAAAAACGAAAGTGGCTTTGATCGGAATGCACGTGGTGGGCATTGTTGAAAATCATCCGGAATTTATCTGGGCGACTTTTGAACACGACGACCTTTCTCCGGATTATGACTGGACGGCAAATTCTGCAAGTTCAGCTTCTGACCAGTTGTTGTTTAAGAAAGGTTCTGTTAGCGGTATCGGTGGAATTACATACAATTCAACTACTCAGCTGGGAAATCCTCCGAACCAGGTTTTTGATTTGTTCCAATACGGTATTCCCCGTAACAGCGATGGTACTTTTATGAACAATACTTCCCAATCTGAGCCTGCGGATTTTCAGAATGTTGACGGAATCAATCAATGTGTCAAATCTCAATTGGATGATGTTTGGAAAAATTACTTCTACAACGGATCCATCTGGTTGAATATGGACGGAACAACTCATGCACAACAAGCACAGATTATTGATAGTTTGAGTAATAATATGAGTAATTCAACGAAGGGAAGTTACGCCCGCGGTAGTCTCAACTGCGCCAATGTAACCATGGAAACCTTCACTCAGACTTTCGAAACTTCTATTGATTCGATTAATGTCAATAACCTGGTCAACTGTTTTACGTGTCACTCTTCGGCTAAATTTGGTTCGAAAGGCAAGATAACGTCACCGTTATATATCAGTCACGTCTTCCAGGATTACCTAAAACTACAACAAGGAAGTACTCCGAAACAAGTCGAACAGATCAAATCAGCTGAAGAACAGCGTATCATCAAATTGGTGAGGGCGAAATAAAGGACTTCAAATCAGATACAAATAAACAAAAAGCGCGGCTATTGATAGCCGCGCTTTTTGTTTCTCTCCGGCTTTCTTTTTCTTTAGCCTCCGAATACTCATTTTACATTTTTGAACAAATTCCCGTAAAGTAAAATGGCACAGAGACGGGACTCCGACCTCTATGCCATTTATACCACATTGTCACCGCTTAAAAACCCGTATAATTTCTTACACTTAATGGGTTTTGCACTACTCAGGAGGGTGATTTTCCCTGTTTTACGCAAGGGTTGTAGTAATTCGTAAAAAACTAAGATAATTGACCATTATTTGGCTACAAATATAAAAATAAACCATTAAGTTGCAAACTTAGTAGTTGTTTACTCAAAAGTTGTTTGCTTTTTGGTTGCTTTACTGTTGCTTTGTACTAATATGGACAAAGGAAAAGTGGCGGATAACAGCCAATTAAATAGTGATCAGGAGCTTATAGAATTGGGCCGAAGAATAAGAGCGCTTCGGATTTCCAAGGGTTATAAGAGTGCAGAAAAGTTTGCTTTGGACCATAATTTGTCACGCGTTCATTACGGGCGGTGGGAAGCAGGAAAAAAGAATATTACTTACAAAAGCCTGCTGGTATTGGCGCGGGCGCATGGAATGACTTTAGCGGAGTTTTTGGCAGTAGAGATTTAAGCGAATTTCAAGCATTTTTATTCTGATAAAGGGATTTATTCCACTAAAAATCATCCGGATAGATCTTGTTTCTGATGAAACCTCCTTCTCTGTGAGGCTTCACTGCTTTTTCGCGTCCGGATGTTTGTGATTTTGATCCTTCAGATTGAACTTTCCGTGCAGCAATTAGTCTTCTATTTTCAGGAGTATTTTGCTTACTCTTTTCTCAAAGTCCTTGGAGTATTTTGTCATCTGATCTTGCAGACAAAGTCTCAGCTCATTTTTCAGTTCGGGGTATTTCTCCGTGAGTTTGAACAGCACCAGGACGACTCTCGATTTGATTGTAACGTTTGTATCCGTCGATAGGAGCCACTGAAACAAGTATTCGATAGCTACTCCTTCATTTTCGATTGGGACGCCTGCAATGAGCCAAAATGATGCAAAGGACTGCTTATAGATCGGATTTAGCTGGTCACAGAAATTCCACAAAAAAGGAAGTTCGGACAACAACCTGTTTGGATCTGATAATCCGATCTCACTCAAGAGCCATAGAAAACGGGAAGCGACTTTCTGTTCGCATCTCAACAATCCGGAAAGGGTTTTCAAATCCACACCCTGTTCTATAATGGTAGTCACCCAAACTTTCCGGATTTCCATATTACTGGCAGGTAGAGAAGATTCCAGTTCCCTGTAAAATTCAGTACTTGAAAAATGTGCTTTCATTTTTGATGACTTGCGGATGGTTTGGAAAGGTAGGGAATTATGAAAGGAATTTGTTTCTAAATTCTCATCCTTCGTTCTTACACAGAAAGAAAACACTACAGAATGAGTGTGAGAAATCAGACCAGAGGGAAAGAAATATGAAGATCGAGGAAGACGTTTACGATATTGATTCTTTTTGAGCGCGTTTATTTTTCTCCAAAATCAGTTCATCCATTTTAGTGCGGAAAAGCTTTCTATTTTTTAAGTACTTTCCATGTATTGATTCCTCTTCGTAATAATCAATACAAAAATCCAGCTCATCGTTCGTCAATTCACCAGGTGCCTTGAATCTGGAATTTTCAAATGATTCATCATCTTCAAACTTCTCATTTTCCAGTTGTCTGATTCGTTCGATTGGTATTTCTTGATTTACTGAAACAATTTCGAATCTCGATTTGTCAAGCGTTTCTTTTTTAATGATTTTTAAATACTCAGCAACGATTCTCTCTTCTACCATGACTTTACCTGATCCGAATCTATGTCTATCAGACATATCTTTTTTCACGCCCGAAATCCAGTATTCTTTACCTGATTCGATATCATAGTAGTTACCCAGAATTCGATCTGAACCAATTCTTTGAAAAGCTTTTCCATCGAAATAGATTGTTTTCCCACTCTTTGAATAAGATATTAAACCAATCCATGCAGGTCCGCTATGACCCGATTTCAATTCTACGTACTTGATTTCTGACTTCATTTCGACAAGGAATGGTTAAACAAGACCAAAATAACAATTCTATCTCGTTGTTCTGAAAGAAAAAGCATTTTCAGAATGAGTGTGAGGAAGTTTTGAGGGAAAGAAAAAAGCGTAACCACTTTCGTAATTACGCTTTTTCTTTGTAGCAGGAATTCGTCCCGATAGCTATCTGGACGAACATACGACCTTCAAAAATTTTAGACATAAAAAAACGGTAACCAAAATTGATTACCGTTTTACTAGTAGCGGGGACACGACTTACCGACGATGATTTTCGGCGTTCCTTGAAAATAATGTCGGCATAAACTTCTCGTCGTGTCAAAAAAATGGACATAAAAAAAGGCTAATCTTTCGATTAACCTTTTCTTCTAAGTAGCGGGGACACGACTCGAACGTGCGACCTTCGGGTTATGAGCCCGACGAGCTACCAACTGCTCCA
>NZ_JASLCN010000211.1 GCF_030151805.1 Fluviicola sp. | reverse complement strand
TCAACCTGGGTAATCCGGTAATAATTCTTCTTCCCGGCTGCCGGATTTGAATGAACAGCCGAATAACTTTGTTTGGCGTCCGAATTGCCGGTTCCGTAAGCAGGAATCTTGGAAATACTCGTCCAAAGCTCAGCTTCCGGGTTCACCGACCATTCAATGTCGAAATAATCGTTGTTCCGCTCAGACAAGGTGACCCAATTCAAATCGTTCTCATTCCCGACTCTTTTTCCCGTGAATGAAACCATTTCAACCGGAAGGACCACATTACAAATCACATCAAAATCAGTTATTTTATAGCCACTACTGTTAATCGAATTATCCGATACAAAATTCAGCCGGAAACGAATATTGGACGATGTCGGCAAAGTAATGGCAGGAATCGTAGATCCCGGTGAGGAACCGAAATTCCCTGTCCACCCGTTTCCTGCTCCATACGGATTAATCCAGGTTGATCCGTTATCCAGCGAATAATAGATAAACATGAAATCATACGTGTATTCCGCATTCCCGAAAGCAGTAAATGTGACAGAAATTGTTGTGGCGTTCGCACAGGAAGCATTGATTGAAGGCGAAGTATACGTTGAATTCGTATTATTACTGTAGTTTCCGTTACAGTTAGTAGTCACATAACCACATCCGCTTTGCCATTGGAGGGTTCCGGAACTTGTCCATCCGGGATTTACCCCGGAAGTCCAGGTATATGGCAATTGTGAGAAAGCAGCAAAACCCGTTGCTACGATCAAACCGGTTAACAACGCTTTCATTGTTTCTGAAGTGTTGCTTTCGGCAGGTATTTTTCTTTCGCAAAGAGTGTAATAATTACTCCCTGTTCATTCGCAAAGGAAAAATCCACAGATTCCCGTCTCAGTTCTTCATACTGAGAAACATCAAAAGAATGGATATCAAATCCAATGGCATTTGAAGAATCGAGAGAGTAGCTATTACAGTAGTAATCTGTAATTGCCCGCAGTTTTTGCTGTGGCATTTGCCCCAGCTGTTCTTCCGAGAAATGAGCCAGTAGCCTTTGGTCATAGGTATTCTGACCAAAGGAGTAAGACGCAAGAGTTAGAAGAACAATAGGTAGTAATTTATTGTTCATCTTTTTAAGTTTCAGTAAATTGAAATTATGAAACTCAACTAAGAACTTCATTTGAATATGTGTGGTTATTAACCAGAAATGAACATTCAGTTAAGTTTATCGAGTATTCGGTTTCACTCACAAACCATTTATTTCGTTTTGTCGAAATTCCAACGCTTTCGCTGAATACAACGTTTAGATAGCAATAGCTAAATACATTTCCTTATTTTTGTGATTCAGAACCAATTTCATATGCGCATTCTATTTTCGATCGGTCTTCTTCTTGTTCTCCTGACATCTTGCGGAGGTAATTCCCCTAAAAAGAAACAAAAAGAACTTTCCGTTGATCAGCTTTATAAAAAATACCCGGACAGTGTTCCGATTTTGATCAAACACGGAAACCTGATGTTGGAACGATATGATTATGAAAAGGCACTTCAGGACGGAGCGAAAGCATACCGGATGCAGGAATCAAACATTGAAGCACGTTTCCTCTATGCAAATGCATTGAATAACCGCGCAAACAGAACCGCCAGCGATGTCATGTCGGCACAGCATCACTTTAAGTATGTCGTTAAAAAACAACCCAAAAATACCCAGGCGCTGGTTGCACTTGCAACAACGTATGCCCAGCAGGGAGATAACGAAAAAGCATTCTATTATATCAACGAAGCACTTCGGATTGATAAAAAATACCGCGATGCTTATATTCTGAAAGGAAGTATTTATCTGAGCATGGATAACCGCAAACTGGCAAAATCGTCTTATCAGACCGCAGTGGAGCAAGATCCTGAATTCTTTGCAGCTTATATCAAGCTTGGTTTGATCTACCAGGAAGAAGGTGATCCGCTTTGTATTCAATATTTCATTACTGCAACCCAGATTCGTCCGAATAACATTGAAGCCTATTACAACCTGGCGTATGCTTACCAGCAATTTGATAAAATTCCGGAAGCGCAGCAAACATACCGTGAAATGCTGAAGAAAGATCCTACTTTCACTCCGCCGCTTTTCCAACTTGGCTGGATCAAGCAATTCAAACAAAACGATATTGACAGTGCCATCTATTTCTATAACGAAACCTTGCAAAAAGAACCGCGCTATGTAGAAGCGTGGCACAACTTAGGACTTGCTTTCGAAACCAAGGGAGAGAAATACCAGGCGATTCAATATTACAGAAAAGCTCTGAAATACAACCCTGAATTTTCAATTTCTGAGGACGCAATCAAGCGCTTGTCAAAATGACCCCGCAAAAAGCAATCATTTTTCAGACTTGCGTAGAAGCCCTTCTTCCGGTATTGGGTTATTTTTATTGGAGTTGGGATGCGAGCTTCATTTTGATGTTCTACCTGATCGATTGGCTGCTGTTTTGGGTACTCACCCTGTTCAAAGCGCGAAAGCGGCTCGACTTCAGCGGAAATGAAACGGAAAAACAAGTGGCAGCCAAACACCTTGCAATTGCGTTTCTATGCATTTTAAGCACTTCTCTGGCTGTTTTCTTTACACTTCCGAACATCCATGCAGGTTTCTCCTGGGCAGAACGAATCTGGGCCTTCTTATCTTATAGTGATATGGGAATTCAGCAGGGCTTCGTTTTAATTCCTTTGATGGTTCTGAGCGGGTATCTGACTTACAAACAGCAATTCCTTCTCCCGCAATTGTTCCGCAAATACCCGGTAAGTCAATTCACGCAGGAAAGTGTGAAACAGGGAATCATTCTTTCACTTGTTTTCGGAATTACCTTATTGATCTCCCGCTTCGTACAGATTCCGGACGAAGTGATTCTCTTCGGAACAGTACTTGGCGTTGTAATTTACCGGTTGATTACGAGAGGGAATCTCCTTTTCCGTTAAATCACTTTTTCCAATTCCTTGAAAACAACCCCAAGGTCTTCCAGTTCATCCAGGATCGGAGTGTAAATTTCCGGTTTTGTAGGAAGTAAAACTCCCCGCTGTGAGATTTTTTCCTGAAGAATCAGTTTTGCGCAGATTCCTACAGGATAACCAACGGTTTTCGACATGGCTGTATGAACCGGATCATCCCCCAGATTCACCATAGAAGATTCGATGAAGCGTTGCTCACCGCTCAACGAATAGGTAAACTGGTGAACCATTACCAGCATGTCTTTATCATGAGGTTCCAGCACCCATTTATTCACCAGGATTTTCTCCAGGATCTGAGCAGGTGTTGCATCTTTCAATCCGATTTTTACGGAAGAATCAAACAAATCCAGCCACTCGAACTTATGAAGGTCCGTTACACCCAATTTCTCGCAGGCATTCGCCCATTTATCTTCCACACTTACCGTTTCTTCGAAAGGTAAAAACGCGTTGATGAACGATCTTGGTGTCAGATTCTCGGAATCCTGAAGTACAAAGCTATCATCAGTAAGCCCCAGCTGAACAAACACGTTCCACGCCTGGCAAAAACCATTTTTTCTCAGGGTTCCGCGATAAATCGTCGGGATTTCTTCCAAACCGTAAATGGCTCTGTAAGACAAGGAATCGCGGTTTGCATACCCTTCAAATTCGCCGTAACCCTCTACCGTAATGATATCCAGGCGATTGAACACCTGTGTATATGGAATGTATTTGTACTGATGCTGATCAATATAACGGGCTGTTCCTCCCTGTGCCGCCAAAACCACGTTTCGCGGGTTCCAGGTAAATTTGTAATTCCACGGATTGGTATCACTTTCCGGAGCCATCAAACCTCCGCAGTAGGATTTGAAGCCGGAGATAATTCCGCCCTGATTCCGGATCGAGTCGATGATTTTCATCGCACTCATATGATCAATTCCGGGATCAACCCCGATTTCATTCATGAAAATCAATCCGGCATTCCGAACCTCCTCATTCAAGGCTCTCATCTCCGCAGAAACGTATGAAGGAGTGATCAGGTTTTTCTTCAACTCCAGGCAATCTTTTGCAATCTCCAAATGAAAACGGGCAGGCAGCATGGAAATAACCAAATCTGCATTTTTCAACTCTTCCCAACGCTCATTCCGATCCAGGGCATTAAACGAAAGCGCCACACCACAAGGATGCCCTGCCAACTTAAACTTCACTAAATCCAATGATTGATCCACCACACGTAACTGCCAGTTGTTCTCTTCCGCGTGATTAAGCAGATACTTAATCAAGGTTGACGCTGAAAGACCGGCCCCCAAAAGCAAAATTCGTTTCATACCTTTAATTCTGTTACGAAATTAACTCAAATCACCGAATTCATATACCGAATTAACCTTATTTAAATTGAAAAGCTAAAGGAAGGTGTGGAAAACAAAAAAGCCTCTTAAAAAAAGAGGCTTTTTGTTCAATATTTCAAAAAATGAATTATTTCAATTCAGAAAGTTTGAATGATTTTCCATGCATTGAACTCGTCACTTTGAACCACGTGTTTCCGCAGTTACTTCCGTCCAAATGCTTCAATTCAGTACCCTCACTGTAGCTGAATCCTTTTGATGCACCTGCACTGATGTAGTTATGTCCACC
>NZ_JASLCN010000198.1 GCF_030151805.1 Fluviicola sp. | reverse complement strand
GTATTTTCTGACCGAACAAGCTCAACATTCCAGCACGAAACATCTTTGAAAAATCAGCAGCACTCAGAATCACAATTCCTCCTTTTTTAACCTGTTTCCGGCTTTCACGAAAAGATAATTTATTGATCGTTACGCAAACCACATCGTATTTTTCCTGGTTCAACGCCAATCCTTCCTGCTGGTAATTCAACACCTTGTCCGCACCTATTTTTCGCATGAGTTCCATATTCGAGCCACTGCAAACCGCCGTTACCTCTGCTCCGTAATATTTCCCCAATTGAACCGCAGCCGATCCGATGGCGCCTGAAGCACCGTAAATCAATACTTTTTGTCCGGGTTGAATTTCCGCTTTGCGTAAAAAATGAAGTGCCGTCATTGCTCCGAATGGAATAACCGCAGCTTCCGTATGTGTGAAAGCGTCCGGTTTGATTGTCAGTGTTGCGGTTTCTTTGACGATCAAATATTCAGCATATGTCCCGAAGCTCATTCCGGTACTTCCGAAAACAAGGTCTCCGATTTTGTAAGTCTGTACATTTCTTCCGGTCGCAACAACTTCTCCTGAAAAAACACTTCCCAAAGTCGATTTTTTCGGTCTTTTGAACCCGAAAAAGAGCCGGACAGCCCAGGGATCTGCTCTTCGTATCCGGACATCTCCCGAATTCACCGCCGTTGCATAAACCCGAATCAGTAATTCATCTGCCGCAGGTTTGGGAATTTCAACTTCAATCAACTTCAAAACTTCGGGAGCGCCATATTTTGTACATTGTACTGCTTTCATAATTCATTTAATTCTGTCCCACAAAATTACTTTCATGCCCTGCGATTTTCATTGACTTCGGTTAAGAAATGAGGAAATGACTAACTTTAAATCATGACTCAAAAAGCCATTGTCATCGGGGCGGGAATTGCCGGGATTGCAAGCGCAATTCGTTTATCAAAAAAAGGATATGCTGTTTCGGTAATTGAAGCAAACGACTATCCGGGCGGAAAACTCACTTCCATTCAATTGGGTTCGTACCGTTTTGACGCAGGTCCTTCGTTGTTTACACTCCCCTATTTGGTAGACGAATTATTCGGGTTGTCCGGGAAAAATCCAAGAGATTATTTCTCTTACCGGCAGCTGGAAATGCTTTGTCATTATTTCTACGAAGACGGAACAACACTTCACGCTTATGCAAACCGGGAAAAACTCTTTCAGGAAGTAGAGACCAAACTGAATATCGATTCCAAGCCACTGCAGGAATACCTGGAACATAGTGAATTTCTCTTTGAACGGACAAGACATTCTTTTTTGGAGAAATCACTCCACAAATTCAGCACTTTCCTTTCCGCGGATATTCTGAAAACGGTTTCTGCTATCCGGCAGCTAAACCTGTTTGAAAGCATGCACGATGTCAACCGCATCCGATTGAATCACCCGAAACTTGTCCAGCTTTTTGACCGTTTTGCTACATACAACGGTTCGAATCCTTACAAAGCTCCCGGAGTTCTGAACAGTATTCCCCATCTCGAATTTGGGATCGGATCTTTCTTTCCGGATGAAGGAATGCATGAAATTCTGAATGCATGTCTGAAACTCGCACAGGAATCCGGCGTTGAATTCCGTTTCGGAGAACGTGTTACTGCTATTGAAACGGATCAGAGAAAAGTACGCGGTGTCAGGACTCAAAAGGAGTTTTATCCGGCAGAAATTGTCGTTAGTAATTGTGACGTAAAACAAACTTACAACCAATTAATTCCCTTGCAAAAAGCACCTCAAAAAACCATGAATCAGGAACCGAGCAGTTCTGCTTTGATCTTTTACTGGGGAATCAAAAAGTCCTTTCCGGAACTGGACGTTCACAACATTCTGTTCAGTGAAAAGTATCAGGAAGAATTCAAACACATTTTTGAAGATTCCACTGTTAGCAGCGATCCAACCGTTTACATTCATGTTTCTTCCAAAATAGTCCCGAACGATGCACCAAACGGGTGCGAAAACTGGTTCGTCATGATCAATGTTCCCTCAAATCAAGGACAGGATTGGGAACAATTGCGCTTAAAAACCCGCGAAAACTGCATCCGGAAAATCAACCGGATTCTGAAAACAGACCTCGAGCCATTGATTGAAACCGAAGATTTCCTGGATCCGGTCCGCATCGAAGAACGAACGAACAGTTTTGCCGGAGCACTTTACGGAGCAAGCTCCAATGACCGCATGGCAGCCTTTTTCAGACATCCCAACTTTTCCAAAATCAAAGGCCTGTATTTTGCGGGCGGAAGTGTTCATCCGGGTGGCGGAATTCCCTTGTGTCTGCTCTCGGCAAAAATTGCATGCGACCTAATCGACTGAGGCAGCTCCAAATCCAGTAAACTTAAAATCTCAACATTCGTAATTCGTAATTAAAATCCTTATTTTGCAGAACGAATCTCACAATTCTTTTAACTCAAATTCCCGTGAAAACCATTTTACTAATTGAAGACGATGCTATTTTAAGCCGAAACATCAGTGATGCGCTGCTTGAAGAAAAGATGCAGGTTGAATTTGCGTACGATGGAATTATAGCAGAGAAATTGCTGCGAAAAAGAAAATTCGACTGCGTTATTCTCGACATTAATCTTCCGGGGAAAAACGGATACGAAGTCTGCACGACCTTCAGAACGTTCAATAAACACACGCCGGTCATTATGCTCACCGCCTTTGATGAACTGGAAGACAAAGTTCAGGGCTACGATTCAGGAGCGGACGATTACCTGACGAAACCTTTCTACATGCGTGAATTGCTCTTGCGGATTCAATCACTGTTGAAACGCAGTGAAACGGTCGGAAAAGGTTCTTCGGAAAGTAACTCATTGGTTGCAGACGACATTGTAATCAACCGTTCAAGCAAGAAAGTCAGCCGGCAGGGAAAGGAGATCATTCTCACTCCCCGCGAATTTCAAATCCTGCTGAAATTGGTGGAATGCAAAGGCGAATTGGTTTCAAAACAAGACCTGGTGAAAGAAATCTGGGGAAACATCGTAGATGCCAATACCAACACCATTGAAGTGTATATTAATTTCCTGAGAGGAAAGGTCGATAAACCTTTTGGCAAACAAAGCATCAAAACAAAAATCGGTTACGGATATTACTTTGATTCCGAATGAGCATTCGAAAAAAAATATTGCTTTACTTTTCCCTGATTATCCCTGCGATAACAGCTCTTGCCTTTGTTGCCGTTTACCTTTTGTTTTCGGAACAGCGGGAAGAAAGTTTCCAGATGCGGCAAAAAGATAAGATCTCGACAACCCTTGAATTTTTATCAGACATCAAAGAAACGGATGAAGATATTATTCATGCCATGGATCAGATCAATATCAATAAGCTTTACAACGAAAAATTATTGCTGTTCAATAAAGATAAAAAACTGATCTATTCCAATATCGTAGACATTCCCGTTCCCGTTTCGAAAGACATCCTTATTCATCTGAATCCGAAAACGAAATGGATCGAAACCAAAGACGGGTTGTATGACGTGGTTGGAACGTACATCAAACGGAAAGGAAGAATCTATTACGGAATCAGCAAGGCTTACGACGATTTCGGGTATTCCAAACTCCGCTTTTTGCGCTACGTACTGCTTCTGACCTTTATTGGAATTACCATCGTTATTGTATTGGTTTGCTTCTACATCTCGCGCAAAATCACCAACCCGCTGGAAGAAATTACGGCTAAGATCAGTGAATACGACTTTGATGCCAAATTAGAACCGATTCCCTTCGTCAATACGCACGATGAAATAGCCGTTCTGGCCAATGTATTCAACGAACTGATGGTGAAGATGAATGAAGCATTTGCTTTTCAAAAACACGCCATTCACCACATTTCCCACGAGTTAAAAACTCCGATTGCGATTCTCGTTTCCAATTTTGAACGCATCGAGAAAGAAACCGATCCGGAAGAACTTAAAAAACTCATTCAGAATCAAAAGGAAGATACCCGCAGTTTGAGTGAGATCATCAATTCGCTGCTGGAAATTGCGAAAATTGAGACATCCACCGAATCAATCACCGAAAAATTCCGGATAGACGAACTCATTTTCGACATTTCGGACAACCTCAGGAATGTATATCCGAATTTTGTCTTTTCTGTCGATTATGAAGAACCGGTGAATCAAAACCAATTAGAAGTAGCCGGAAATGCCCGATTAATCAAAGCAGCCTTGTCTAACCTGATGGAAAACTGCATTCACTACAGTTCCGACGAACATGCCGTTATCCGCATCTCAAGCCGGGACAAACTGGAAATCTGCTTCGAAAACAAAGGCAAAACACTCACGAAGCAAGAAGTCAATTACCTGTTCAAACATTTCTTCCGCGGAAAAAACAGTGCCGGAAAAAAAGGATTCGGATTAGGGCTGGTATTCGTAAACAAGATTATTTCGATGCATGGAGGATCAATCATTTACGAAACCGTCCCGAAGCGCATAAACCGCTTCAAGATCACGTTGCATTAAGCTAAATTTTACTCATTTTAAGTTGTTTTTAAGGTGCTAAAAAGTTAATTTGTGCTTTAAATCCAAACACATGCAAAAAGTAGGATCATCACTATTCCTGATACTTCTAGTCTCAGCCAGGCTATTTGCACAAGATACTTTACACATCAGCTTACGAAAAGCTGACAGTATTTTTCTCGCAAAGAACTATTATCTCCTGGCGGCTTCTATGAACATTGAAGCTCAAAGAGCACAAATTCTTCAGGCAAAAGTCTATCCCAATCCGATTTTCACCGCAGACATCAATGCGTATGATCCGGAAGGCAAACAGGCTTTTCATGTCGGAAAAAGCGGGCAAAAGGTTTTTCAGCTCGAACAATTGATCATTTTAGGAGGAAAAAGACGGGCTGAAATTGAAATCGCCAAAACCAGCACCGGAATTGCCGAACTGGAATTTCAACAACTCGTAAGAGAACTAAAATTCCGCTTGCACAGTGATTTGTACACGATTGGTCAGCAGGATTTCCTCTTGAAAAAGTATACCAAGCAATTGAATTTGCTTGATACGCTGTTGAGATCATACGAAGTTCAGGCAAACAAGGGAAACATTCCCCTGAAGGAAGTTGTTCGTTTAAAAGGTGCTTATATTCAATTGAACAATGACCGCGCCCAGTTGTTCCAGGAATACATCCAGACGCAAACGGATCTTCAGATTCTGCTTCAAACCAGTTCCTTTATTTTACCGGATTCCACAGATGCCAATCTGAATCATTACCTCACTCCTTCTTCTGTGAGTGAACTTCAGAATACCGCCTTGCAAAACTTACCGGAATTACAGGTTATCAAACAGAATAAAGTACTTGCAGAG
Organism: Fluviicola sp.; assembly: GCF_030151805.1. Classification (GTDB taxonomy): domain Bacteria; phylum Bacteroidota; class Bacteroidia; order Flavobacteriales_D; family Crocinitomicaceae; genus Fluviicola. The sequence goes on along the minus strand of NZ_JASLCN010000198.1, from coordinate 732 downwards.
CAATACCTGAGTTATCAAAAACGAATGGCCGTACCGGATATCAATCTGTTTGCTTCATACGATCAGCGCGGTGGAGCTTTCAACAATCAGATCAATGCCGGAATAGCTATTCCCCTTCCGATGTGGAACCGCAACCGGGGAAACATTAAAACTTCTCAATACCAGTTGAAGGAAGTAGAATATACACTCCTGGCAAAGGAAAACGAAATCGTCAGCAAGATCAACAACAGTTATGCTTATTATGTTCAAACAGTTGCAGAATACCGGAAATCAATCGAACTGTATAACGACGATTTTGAAAAAACGGTGGATGGAATGAGTTTGAACTTTCAGAAAAGAAATGTTTCCATCATCGAATTTATAGACTTTTTTGAATCATACAACGACGTTTTGGCAGAGCTCATGCGTATCAAAACACAATTAGTGATTTCCGCAGAACAAATCAATCTATTAACCGGAAAAGATATTTATTAAGATGAAAACAATGCGATATAAAATGGGGATTCAAGCCGGAGTGGCACTTTGTTTATTGATCCTGAGTGCCTGTGGTAGTAAAGAACAGGAAGACAATATTGAAACATTTACGATGAGCGATGCCATGCTTAAGAAATGTGAATTCTATACAACGAGCAACCAGGATGTTAAAAACAATATCCGTCTGTTCGGAAAAATTGAAGCCGATAATAACAAAATGGCCCAGATCTACCCGATTCTGAGCGGAGTTGTAACTTC
>NZ_JASLCN010000227.1 GCF_030151805.1 Fluviicola sp. | reverse complement strand
GTTGGTTTATCTGATGGTTTCGTTTTTAATGTTAAAAAAAGATTTCCATTTTCGATTAAATCACATTTAATCAACAGTATAAAAAACGGAATGTGAATAATATTTTGTATCATATTTCGTTAAAAGTGATAGATTTGTACCACAAGACAACAACTAGTAAACTAAAAACAAGCGGATAACTATGAAGAAATTTTTTGCCTACGCAGCAATGGCTGCCCTTTTAGCAGTGGTTATAGCATCTTGCGGATCATCCAGAGGACATTGTGATGCATACGGAAGTGTTAATAACACTGAAAATGCTGATTTAGCATCTAAATAACGAAACAAACCAAAAGTCTCTTCCCACGGAGGCTTTTTTTATGCCTAATGGTTTTTCTTGCGTAAAACGAAATTCTGTCCCAGGTATACTTTCCGAACTTGCTCATCTGAAGCCAGTTCTTCCGCTGTTCCGGATTTTAAGATACTTCCCTCAAACAATAAATACGCCCGATCAGTAATCGACAGGGTTTCCTGCACGTTGTGATCCGTGATCAGGATTCCGATATTGCGTTTACGCAGATCTGAAACAATACTTTGGATGTCTTCTACGGCAATCGGGTCAACTCCCGCAAAGGGCTCATCCAAAAGCACAAACTTCGGGTTCGTTGCCAAAGCGCGTGCAATCTCGGTTCTTCTTTTTTCACCTCCGGAAAGTCTGTTTCCCAGGTTTTTTCGAACCTTTGTCAGGCTGAATTCTTCCAGAAGCTGCTCCATCTTCTCTTTTCGCTCGACCTTATTCAAATCGGAAAGTTCCAGGATCGACAAGATGTTGTCTTCCACGCTGAGTTTTCTGAAAACCGAAACTTCCTGTGGCAAATACCCGATTCCCAATTGAGAACGTTTGTACATCGGATAATGTGTGATTTCCAGGTCATCCAGGAAAACATGTCCTTCATCCGGTTTTACCAAACCAACCATCATGTAAAAAGAAGTGGTTTTTCCTGCTCCGTTCGGACCAAGCAAACCAACAATCTCTCCCTGGTTTACCTCAATGGTAACACCTTTTACAACGTTTCGACCCTTGTAAGTCTTCTTGATATCGTGCGTATGTAGCTTCACCTTGCGAAAATACGATATTTTTTATAGCATGAATTATTTTGTATGAATGCCCTTTTCGAGTTCTTTTATTTTTGTGATGGATTGACGAATCCAGAAAATGTGATTTCGCTTTTCTTTATAGGTCATATTTTTTGATTCGTCAATAGCCGTATTTAAAAGTTGAGTTGCTTCTTCAATTCGGTTTTGATTTTCCAGGAAGTTGGCATAAGCATACTTTCCCTCAAAATCAGAATACCGTCTATCGAACTTTTTATATTCTGTTTCAGCTTCTTTGTTTTTACCCAACTGCTCTAGAGATTTGGCATAAGATAGGTGAGCGAATGAACGATTGAAGTCTGAATGATTATTCACTAAACCAGCCAGCTCAATGACCTTTTCGTGGTTGTTCAAAGCATAATTTGAACACATCATAGCGGTAATTAATTCAGGAGAATTTGCAAAAAGCCCCTGACGATTTTGTTCATATAATGCAAGAGCTTCTTCGTCTCTTCCTAAAGCTTGATAACAATCTGCCAATAACATCCTGTTTTTAAATGTATCGGAGAATTTTAAATTGCGTTCAAGTTGTTTCAGATTGCCATGTGGACGAATCACGGTGTTTACATTCGATGCTACCGAGCTAAATTTATCTTTGGTAAAGACAACCGTGAAAATATAAATCAAGCTGCCAATAAATGGAAGAAAAATAATTAGCCATAACCACTGATTGGAATGGCCTTTACGCATACAATGAAATACGCAAAATCCTTGAAGTATTAAGGATATAAAGTAATTAGAATAAAGAAGGTGTATTAAATTCACGACGATTAAAAAAACAAATTAAAAGATAAACGACCATCTTGCGCGAATTCCCAGCGGAAGAATTCCTTTTTCCAGGTGTGTGATTCGCCATACCAAATCAACGCGACCCAGTTTGAAGATGTTTTCAATTCCGACTGATGCTTCTGCGTAAGGAATTTGCCCGAATTGTTTGGTAAATGACGGAATGATCATGACTTCGCTGTGTCTTGGGCTGATTGCGCCATAAGTGATCCTTCCTCCTGTCACCAGGCGCCATTTTAGTTTTTTCATCAACGGAATGCGGTCGAAAAGTAAGCCTTGCCAATGATGTTCAAGGAATCCGCCGACGTAACGATCGGAAATAAACTCGAAATATGACATGCGGTTGAAGGAATTCGTATACAGCCAGTAAGACTGACTTCCTTCATGCACTTTCAGGAACGGATAAGCAACGGTTCCCAATACAACTCCGGCATTTACACCGTAGCGAAGACGACCCAAAACTCCGATGTTGCGGCTATGTTCCATCGCAAATTCGATTTTCTGATAGTTGTAATCACTTCCGAAAACGCCTTTGATTCCGAAAATTCCCTGGATGGATAGAATCGGGAATTTGGAAGGAAGTGTTGTGCGGTCGAAATTTCCGGATATAAACTCTTCATCCTTACACCATCTGAAGCGGAGTGTTATTTCCGAACTTTGAATGTGTCTCAAGGTGTCTAATCCTCCGTATTCGTTCTTGCGTTCGTACGTTGCCAAACCGAGCGGAGTATATTCTTTCCATTCGAACCCGCCGAAAATGACAAAATCTTTCCCCAGATCTTTTTCAATGTTGATTCCGGCTTTGTCCACAAATGTTAATTTGTCGAGAGGCCCTGTTCTCAACAAGGAGCTGAAAGTTGATCCTACGGCAGCTGCAGTGGGCGAAATACCGATCTGTTCGATGTCTCGGTTTCCGTAAATAATTAGAAGCCCGCGTTTTTTCGGAGTGAGGTTAATCCGGGTTGTTAATCCGTATTTGAATCGTTTGTCGCCGAAACCGTAATACAATCTTCCTCCGAACTCAATCCGTTTCGAAAAAGCATTCGATGTACGGAGAGCTAATCCTGTTCGGAATTTCTCTACCGGATTCACGGAAATCAGGGAATAAATCGAACCGATTTCAATTTTTCCGACCGGGTAATAACCGGTGGCCAGCATGTAGGTCGAATTCTTCAGGAATTTGAAAAACGGATCCTGATTCAGGGAATCAACCATTTCATCAATCCCGTTTTCCTGATCATTCAATGGAATGTGCCGGTGTGCGATCCAATAATTTCTGTCCCGGATCTTGGCGCTGTCTGCAAATTCAACGGTGAAATCGCTTTTGTAATAATCATCCGGATGCGTTTTATTAATCACGAAATTTTTGCGGGAAGAGTATTTTCTGCCGTAAAAACCATAGAGTTTGGTTCCCTTGGTAACTTTCAGATCCAGGATCATTTTTTCTTCGGTCAGCATCCAGACTTCCGGAATCACCTGGTCGAAATGATGTTCCATGTACAAATCCTGAACGTAGTTGATATTTGCCCCGGGAGACAGTTTGGCTTTGAATGATTTGACGGCATAAGTCGTGTCATTAATCCACATTTCACCTTCAAAGGTCATGTCTCCGGTTCTTTTCGGAGTAAAGCGCAGTTTGTAACACCAGTTGTTGTCGATGAACATACTGTCTTCCAGGTAAAATTTGTAGTAACTGCGGGCAAAATTAGCCACAGGACTGATGAAGGCTTTCTGGAAAATGTTCAGGTAATTATCGTAGATGTTGAAATCCAGGTACATTTCTCCGAGAAATTGATTTAGCTGGAGGTTTTCGATTCCCGAAATCCGGGTTGCAGATACGAGTTCGCGTTTCTTTTTAGGGTTATTTTTAAAGCTGAACTGGGAAATGTTTTCCGAGAGAATAACGGGCAGATAGGTTTTTCCGCCATCTATCGAATCGAGGTAATCCATTACTACATCGAGTCGTTTCACAATATCGCGGTCCTTGAATTTGTCGCCGATATTGTTCAGGTCGATCTGAATTTTGTTGTATAGTTCGTAATCGTACGAATCTAATTTCTCCTTGTTGTTGATGTGCTTATGCGCAATTACTTTTTTGTGCAACGTTGTGGAAGGAAACTCATCCGGAGGTTTCACCGTTACTTCGATGATATCCGTAACCATTTCCTTTAAAGCAACGTCGATTGTTTGTTCTGCATCGCGTTTAACGGCTTTTGTAACCATCACGAACTCCGGCATGAAATACGTGACGCTGTCTGTGGCATAATACGTTTGCAGGGTGTAAAAACCAAGACTATCCGTTAACGTTCCGATTTTGGAAAGCTGAAACTGCACTCGAACATCGGGCATACCTTCGCCGGTTGCTGCGTCTACGACACGCCCTGAAACTTTTGTCTGTTGTGAGAAGACAAAGCTTTGGATCAGGCAGAGTAGAAATAGAATCCTTCGTTTGAGCATAGATGCCATAAATCTACGTAAAACTTGGACAAAAACAACACGTTATCAGTCAGATTATTCCTCCGTCAGACGCGTTTTTTCAACACGTTTCACTACAAAGATCCCGATTTCGTAAAGAAGTAAAATCGGAATACTTACGATCACCTGGGAAATCATATCCGGAGGAGTAATGATTGCAGCAAGGATTAAAACCACCACAATTGCATGTTTCCGGTATTTGCTTAAAAATCCGGATGAAACAATTCCCAGTTTCCCCAATAAGTATGCAACAATCGGAAGAAGGAAAAATAATCCGGAATAAAAAACGGTCGACAAAATGGTGCTCATATAAGAACTAATCGTAAAGTCATTCTTGATTTCACGCGTAATCTGGTAAGTACCGAAGAACTGAACACTCATCGGAGCAACGATGAAATAGCCGAATAAGATTCCCAGGAAGAAAAGAATACTCACATAGAAAACAATTCCTTTCACCATCTTCTTTTCGTTTTGTTTCAGTCCCGGTTTTACAAAAGACCATAACTGCCAGAAGATAAAAGGAAAACCAACAACTACTCCACCTAAGAAACTCATCCACAAAGCGTAAGAGAACTGTCCGCCCATGGTAGTCGATTGAAAATTGATCGGAATTTCATCCACACACATGAAATTCATGGTGTTGCAGAAAAAGTCAAAAGTGAAGAAATCCGGCTTGCTCATCGACAGGAAAATATGTGTCATAATCCAATCCTGATTCCACCAAATAACCACTGCAAGTACGATAATAACTACAGCGCATCGAACCAGTCTCCATCTCAATTCCTCGAGATGTTGTAAGAATGACATATTTTTTTCCTCTTCCATAATGTGGGTGCAAAGTTAATAATTCATCAAAAAAATGTGGTAATGAAATGTTAATAGTTGTTTTTTATTCATTTATCTTGTATTTTAGTGTAGTTGCCGATTTTATAGCGCCTATGCGTTTTATTATCAGTAATTTCGATATTTAGTAAAATTTAGGTAATCCTCTAATATTCAAACTTTATGGATCAGAATGATCTGAAAGAAGCACTTAGGAAATTTTTTGGTTTTGATCAGTTCAAGGGACAACAGGAAAACATAATCACCAATGTGTTACAGAAGAAGAACACGTTTGTAATCATGCCAACCGGTGGTGGAAAATCCCTTTGTTATCAGCTTCCTGCATTGTTATCAGAAGGTACTGCTATTGTAGTTTCCCCGCTGATTGCATTGATGAAAAACCAGGTAGATGCCATTCGCAATGTGAGTGATCATAACTCTATTGCTCATTTCTTAAACTCTTCTTTAAGCAAAACAGAAATCAACCGTGTAAAGGATGATATCCTTGCCGGAAAAACAAAACTGCTTTACGTAGCTCCCGAATCGCTTACAAAACAAGAAAATATTGATTTCCTTACTTCTGTACCGATTTCGTTCTTTGCGATTGATGAAGCGCATTGTATCTCTGAATGGGGACATGATTTCCGGCCGGAATACAGACGTCTGCGTGAAATCTTTGAAAAAATCTCCAATGTAGCGATCATCGCATTAACTGCTACTGCAACTCCAAAAGTTCAGGCAGATATTCAGAAGAACCTCAATATGATGGATGCGGACTTGTTCAAATCGTCTTTCAACAGGGATAATTTGTATTACGAGATCCGTTCGAAACAAAACGTTGAAAAAGAAATCATCAAATACATTCGCCAGCGCTCCGGGAAATCCGGAATTATTTACTGCCTTTCCAGGAAGAAAGTAGAAGAAATGGCCGAGTTGCTTCAGGTGAACGGAGTGAATGCTTTGGCATATCACGCCGGACTGGACGCAACAACCCGTGCAAAACACCAGGATATGTTCCTGATGGAAGAAGTGGATGTGATCGTTGCAACCATTGCATTCGGAATGGGAATCGACAAGCCGGATGTGCGTTTTGTAATTCATCATGATATTCCGAAATCACTGGAAAGTTATTACCAGGAAACAGGGCGTGCGGGCCGTGACGGCGGAGTAGGAGAGTGTATCACATTCTATTCGTACAAAGACATTGAAAAACTGGAAAAATTCCTTCAGGGAAAACCGGTTGCAGAACAGGAAATCGGAAAACAGTTGTTGAGTGAGATCGTTTCGTACTCCGAAACATCCGTTTGCCGAAGAAAATTCATCCTGCATTATTTCGGAGAAACTTTTGATGAAAGGCAATGCAATGAAATGTGTGATAACTGCAAGCATCCGAGAGAAAAACTGGAAGGAAAAGAATTTGTTCATCAATTGCTCCAGGTGGTTGATTTCCTTCAGGAGCAACAGAAGTCGAAACACGTTTGTGCCTTCTTATCGGGCGGAGTTACTGCCGAGATCAAAAGTTACAGGCACGATCAGGCTCCTTTATTCGGAGTTGGCAAGGACCGGGATGAACATTTCTGGAATGCGGTGATTCGTCAAACGGTAGTGGCAGGTTTGCTCTACAAGGATATTGAAACATACGGAACCTTAAAGTTTACTGAGAAAGGAAGGGGATTTTTAGCAAATCCGGTTTCATTTACCTTGTTGAAACAACACGATTACTCTGCTTCGGATGATGACGATGCGATGGTTTCTCCCGGAAAAGGAGGTGCTTTCGATGAGGTGTTGTATGATATGCTGATTGATTTGAGAAAATCGCTTTCGAAACAGAACAACATTCCTCCTTTTGTCATTTTCCAGGAACCGTCTTTGAAAGACATGTGTTTCCAATACCCGATTACGATTGATGAGTTGACGAATTGCCAGGGAGTTGGAGCCGGAAAAGCACAGCGCTACGGAGAGCCGTTCATTGCAATGATCGAAAATTATGTGGAAGAGAATGATATCGACAGACCACAGGATTTGGTGGTAAAATCCCTGATCAATAAATCGGTGCTGAAAGTGCAGCTGATCCAGAATATTGACCGGAAATTACCGCTTGAAGATATCGGAAGAGCACAGGGAAAAACGATGGACGAAGTGATTGAAGAGATTGAAGCAATTGTTTCATCCGGAACAAGAGTGAATATCAATTATTACATCGACGATATTCTCGATACGGATAACCAGGAAGAGATCTATGACTATTTCTCAGAAGCTGAAACAGACGATCTGGCGACAGCTTATCATGAATTTGACGGTGATTATACCGAAGAAGAATTGCGTTTGATGCGCATCAAGTTTATGAGTGAAATGGCGAATTAAACTATTGGTGGCTGAGCGGAATTGAAGCCACAGGTATTTCGGTTACTACACACCTCAAAAAAGCGTAAGAAAACAGATTGTAAAAAAGGACACTGAGTGAAGTCGAAGTGTCCTTTTTTTATGCGTATCTATTTCTTTAGGTAAGAAATCCGAATATCCTGCAGTCTTAAAATCTTGCTGTCTAAACAGCTACTGCAGCCTTAATATGTGGATGCGGATCGTAATTCAATAATTCAAAATCTTCGAATTTGAAATCGAAAATGTTTTTCACATCCGGATTGATTTTCATGGTTGGCAAGGGTCTGAAATCACGTGTTAACTGCAATTTCGCCTGATCCAAATGATTGGAATACAAGTGAGCATCACCCAATGTATGAATGAATTCTCCCGGCTTCAAATCACAAACCTGTGCCACCATCATGGTCAATAATGCGTAAGACGCGATGTTGAACGGAACTCCCAGAAACGTATCTGCCGAACGCTGGTACAACTGACAGCTTAATTTTCCGTCTGCAACGTAGAATTGAAACATCGTGTGACACGGAGGTAAAGCCATATTGTCGACATAAGCGACATTCCATGCATTCACGATCAATCTTCTGGAATTCGGATTTTTTTTAATTTGCTCAATCAAGTTCGAAATCTGATCAATAGAACCTCCGTCCGGAGTGGGCCACGACCGCCATTGATACCCGTAAACCGGTCCCAGATTTCCGTTTTCATCTGCCCATTCATCCCAAATCGAAACATTATTATCTTTCAGGTATTTGATATTCGTATCGCCTTGCAAAAACCACAACAATTCATGAATGATTGAACGCAGGTGCAATTTTTTGGTCGTCAGAACTGGAAAACCATCTTCTAAATTGAAGCGCATCTGATATCCGAATGTAGATAAGGTTCCTGTGCCGGTTCTGTCTCCTTTAAAAGTTCCCTTGTCTAAAATATGCTGTAATAAATCGTGATATTGTTTCATTTTTCTGTTGGAATGAGCTTTGGAATATTGTCTTCGAAGTTAGGGATTTTAATGACAGGCTCTTTGCTTTGGTTAATAATTCGGTTGCTTTGTTGATTCCTTTCTCTATTTTTGTCCAAAACTGGAAAATGCGTTTTTTGCTGTTGGTATGGATGTTAGTAGTCTCATTGTCTGTGGATTCTCAGGTTTTGAAGAAAAAGAATCTGGGTGTTTACCAGGGCGAAATACCTTCTTATGCATTGGAATTGGGTGAAGAAGTTCTGCAGGTTCGCCAGGCACATGTTTCGGTTGAATTTAAAACCGACGGAACACTCACGGAGAAAATCGATTCGAAAGAAACGAAGGGAATATATCTGATTCTGAGTGAAGACAAATATGCTGTTTACCTCGAAGTAAAACTAGACGGACAATACATTCCCGAAAACTATGTTTTATACAAAAAAGACCGGCGTCTGGAGCGAAAGGGAATTTACCCGCAGCCGGATGCTTTTTTGAAGAAACAGTAAGAATTCATTGTTGTTCCGGACTTCCGGTGATTTCTGTTGAATAGAGATATACTGCTGAAAGTTCAAATGATCAAAAGGTTCAAAAAATGTTACATTGAATATTGATCCCGATAGCTATCGGTAATTGAACTATTTCAACTTTTAAACCAATTAGAGGTTTCAATAAAAAACAATCATCTATCTTCCGATACAAAACCTTAATTTTTCACCAGCTTCATTCTGCTGATAGAAGTTCCTTCCTGGATTTCGACCCAATAAATGCCGCTGCTCAAAGCGGAAAACTGATCGAGTTTCACTTCATTCATTCCGTAAGAAGAGGCTTTTTCAAACGAGTTGATCTGATTTCCCTGCAAATCGAATAATTTGATCAGCGTATTGCTTATACCCGCAGAGAACCATGAAATAGTCAGGTCTTCGTTGAATGGATTCGGATAAGCGGATAACGAAGCGATTTCCTGCTGAATCAATCCCAAATGACAGGTTCCGATGATGTTGTTATCAATCCAGATAGCCCGGTTCAGAACCCACGATTTGATTGCCGCAATTTCTCCTGCATAATCAGCCGGAATCGGGTTTGGATTTGGCCAGGTGTAAACTCCTAAAAGCGGCCATTGCTCAAAATGCCGGTCTTTTGCCTGATCAATGTATTGCGCAATGGAATCAATTTTTGCATGAAGCGAATCTGTTGAAAGAAAACTTTGACGAAGCAGTGTCCAACGACATTTCAGTTCGTCCTGGAACCAGGAATCTTCCGTCATGCGTGTCCACCAGGTTGGAAGCCGGAAATCTCCAAGGCATCCGTCCACCAATTCATATTGCCATCCGGTGTAAGAATCTCCGTAGCAATAATTCGAATTCCACCAACCCAGGTTGAAATCCCACATCGGACCCATTCTTAATTTTCCACCTTTCGAATCTTTTTCCTTGTGCATAAAAGTGCTCAAACGATAACCGTCTACATTTTTACTGATCTCGTTCAGAATCAGAAAATCAATGAAGGTTTCCGGAACGGTATATTTTCGATAGCCCGTTGATGGATTTGCAAAAGAAGGACCCGCAAGTGCTGTTTCAAACGAATCAATGTATGCCTGGATGTAATCCTTCTGTTGCGGTTGAATATCATCTGCTTTCGGATAATGGTAGAGGAAGTTGATATCCGAATTGTCTGCCGACTGGTAATTGGAAGTCCACCCATCGCTGTTGGTTCCGGTCGTTTTATCAATCTTGACGATATAACCGCCAGTCAGATCATCACCCGAAATATCGGTTGGAAGTAACTTGGCAATAGCAACCCGGTTGGCGTCGCGCTTGATTTTCTCCATCAATACATAAATTCCCTGGTATTGATCATTCAATACCAATTCGCACAAAATAGTCCGGGAAGCGTAATGCTGCATCTGATTCGCTAATTCGTAAGTCAGAATATTCCGCATGCAGGTTTTGTCGTTATACGGAGCGTAAAGAATCCAGTCATGTTCCGCAGGAAGGCCTAATAAAACCGTGTCTTTTGTGGTTCCGTTAATGTCGCGGGTTTCAAAGCCATAAGATTTTTGAGGAAAATCAGCCGAAGTAGATCCGCGTCGTTCGATTCCGATATTGTTGTTGTAAGCATTGGGAAAATCGGTAAGGTAATTGAGGTTTCCGGCTCCGTTGTTGATCATTTTCATATGTCCCTGGATTTTCGGCTCGTCCGGAATTGTTTGACCGTTTGTGTTTAAAATAACAAGAGGCAGGTTGCTGCTGGTAAAAGGTTGATGTGTTGCTGGATTCGATCCGAAAGTGATTGACCAGGAATCCAGCGTTCCTTCATCTCCGCTGGCGGAATCATAAATGCGCAATTTCCAGCTTCCGTTCGGATTTTGGTTGTTGTTGATAATCCCCAAGGGGTTCATTGCCTTGAATGTTCCGGTGAAAGGAGCATCTTGTGTCACAATGGAAATCGTGGCATCACCGCGCAGACAGGTTCCGTCAAAATCATTATCACCTCCGCCGATCGCGGAAAAAAGGATGATCTGAGTGCCGTCCGGAGCTTCGAGAGTTGCTGTCAGATCGGCATCCCAGGTATGTGAGATTGACAAACAAATCTGTTCCAAACCAAAGGTTGTCTGGTTGATCGCTGCAGGAAGTCCGCTGACGTTAAGTGAACTTACCAATTCCTGGTTATCCTGGATGTTTCCCGAAGTTCCGTTAAAAGTTTGTGCGTGCGAAATCACACTTAGAGCAAGCGCTAATAGGGAGAGAGTCGTTTTCATTCAATGTTATTGAAACATTAAATTACGATTAAATCGGTTTAGAAAACGTTTAGTGAGAAACTTTTTCGGATAATTCTTCCGGATTGTGTTTGTGA
>NZ_JASLCN010000104.1 GCF_030151805.1 Fluviicola sp. | reverse complement strand
AGTCAAGATAATATTGATAGATGGAAGCTCAATGAAAATGAGCATTTGGAATTATTATATACCCATTACGATAACGGGGAAGGGAAGGCTGTCATTGATCTTCAGCAGTTCCCTAAAGCTGCCGAATATCTGAATGCACACAGAAAGCGATTGGAAGGCAGAACATATATTACAAAATCCAAAAGAAACTGGTTTGAAATTTGGGTTCCTCAGAATCCTGCATCCTGGAAACTACCCAAACTCGTATTTCCTGATATTAGTTTAGAGCCCCGGTTTTATTTTGATCAAAGCGGGAGTATTGTGAATGGCAATTGCTATTGGATTTCTGCCAAAGACAAAAAAGAAGAAGAGCTGCTTTTATTGATTCAGGGGGTTGCCAATTCTTCTGTTATGAGCAGATACCATGATTTACTGTTCAACAACAAACTTTATTCAGGGAGACGCAGGTATTTTAGCCAATATGTTGAAAACTACCCGATTCCTGATCCTGGCCTTGATGTCTCCGGGAAAATTGTCGATTTGGTGAAAGAACTTTATTCAGAAAAAGCGGATGCTCAAAAGAATTACGAATTACTGAATGAATTGGTAGAAGAGGCTTTTGGACTTCGGGATGCCAATTAATTACTTGTTAAAGAAATCCTTTGGAAGTGGTATTTGCAGTTTTTTATTGAGTATTTTCCCTTGAAATTGTTGAAACCTGTTGAAGAAATCAGCACCTGTTGTAAGGTAAAAATGAGTCAGAGTAATCTGGTCTCCTTCAACTTTTCCATAGTACAAAGCATACCTCACATCCCGGTGCCTTACCTGAAATCCATTCAGTGGATTGATATCAAGTGTTAAGTCACTGTCGGGGCAAACAAGTCCTAAATCAATTGTTGGAGAAGTTTGCAATTTGATCTCCAGCAGCTGATTCTTCACATCGGGGAATTGTCCATTATCCGCATAGTTATCATAACCCAGTTTTTCACAGACTAATTTGTGAAGTTCTGCTCCTCTGTTTCTTTCCTGATCTGCCCCGATGTTTTTAAACGTTGCACCAATCAGCGTTTTTAAAATGGAATATACTGTTTCAATAGGGAAAAGGTTGTCAGTCGTTGGATCTTCTATCGGAGAAGTTCCTTTCAGATTGACTCCGTTCATGTGCACTATTTGCTCCTTCAGCGGTTCAGTATCCGTTTTGCTGATTAATTCAGACAATTCATCGCCCAATTTTAGCCTGGCCTGATATTTTTGAGTCAATGTTCCGGTGGTATCCAATACCGCCAGATCAACTCCTGTAACCACTTTGGCACTAATCACTACATCATTGTCATCCAATCTGATCAAAAGGTATCTTCTTGCCGGATCAAGTTCATCATTCCATACCTGAAGATTATTTGATTTTTGTACGTAGGTATCTAAGTTTTGAGCGGGAAACCGGGGTTTCGTCTTTTTAAAAGAGCCAGGAGCCTTGTATCCTAACGATTCACAAACCAGGGTTTTTGATACTTTTGACCTGGTTCTGAGAGGTAAACCATGGAAGGATTTACCGACCATATCCTGAGCGATCAGTTCCTCAATTTGATCCTTTGTATACCAGACCAAATTACTTTCCTCCTGATCAGGATTGTCATAAATTGTTCGTGCTGTTTCAATGATGTGGTTCTTCTTATCTTGTGCGGTACTCATTTTTATCCAATAAAGAGATTTGCAGATTCAATTTCAGGGCATGAGCAACCTTCACAATACTCCAGAAGAAATGTTTCTTTCACCTCTTTCAACTGATTCGATGCAGGTTCTGTACGGCCCACTTCCAAAGGCTCATTTTTCCTGTGAAAATAGGGATTCTTCTCTAATTGTCCTGATTCTTTTGTCGAACTTTGTTAGGATTTCTTTTTCCGTCTCTGAAAACTGAGGCTGCTTACCTGCAACTTAGTAGTTACAAAATGGCTTATTGGATGCCTGAAAGTCTACGCATTATTAAGTGTTATTGAAGCGCGGGGGAGAGTGCAAAATCCCTGTTCGAAGTTTTCGATTCAACTTCCTCCTTTGAAGAAAGAATGGTAAAGTCAGAACTTCTGCAAGCAGCCGGTTTCAGACGTCGACATAACTAACCCAAATCAATCCCTCATAACCACCACTTTTTCATTAAAAGTTCTCGCCGGAGTGCTTATCCGGATCACATAAACTCCATTCGGCATTTCATCGAAATGGATTTGCTTGTTGGGAAGGTCAATCGGGATATTTCCCACCACTTTTCCTTCCGGATTCATCACACTTATTGCGGTTAGCGTTTCTTCGGTAAGAACGGTTACGAGACCCTTCGTGGGATTCGGGTAAACTTCGGGAATAATCCCCGCCTTTTGACAGCCTTCCAGGTAAACCATGTCGTGAATGGTTGTTGTTGTGTTATTGTCAGTTTGTGATAAGCGGTAATAGGCATTCCGAACTGGAGTAGTGGAGTTTGTCCAGGAATAATCGGTCTGTGTGGAGGAGGTTCCAACGGCATCAACAGTTGTAATTGTTTCCCAGTTGAATGCGTCCAAACTACGTTCGAGCGTGAAAAAGTCATTGTTAAACTCACTGGCGGTGCTCCAGCGAAGAACCACTTGCTCATTTTCGCATTTGACTGTAAATGACATCAACTCTACCGGTAGAGGATTCATTGGAGTGGTAGAAGCCAGGGTAAAGGGGCTGAAAGCGGTAACTGGTGCGGAAGTAATGATTGTTCCGGAAGTTGTGGTTCCGGTCGTTCCGCCATTTCCCTTATCGGTCCATTGTGTTCCATCCCAGCGAGCTACGCGCAGATCTCCTGTGAGCGTGATTCCGCAGCTACGGGGGGTGTTCCAGCTTAGTGTTACGGAAACATTTGACGAACCGGTTGTGCGGTCCAATATCCAGTATTCACATTCTGAAATGTGATGCAGTGTTGGTTCGAGACTCCAGGTGATGTAAGGAACCGTGTTCGGTGATGCCTGGAAATATTCGGCTGTAAATTGATCCGTGTTAACAGCTGGTGCAGAAATGGCAATGGGTGCGTATTCCACATTTTTTCCCATCGGAAATACAAAAGCAGCATTCCCGGTTTTAACTGCGGGTCCGGAAACAAAACTATTACTGCTTGCTCCGCTGGCAGCAGCAGTTGATGTAAAGGTAAGGATGTTTGCAGCAGTTGTATTGAGGTACCCGTCTGTAAAAGTCAATGTTCCGCGTACGTTCAGTGCTTGCGTAAGGGTAACACCGGTTGTACTGCTGTTATTCAGACGAAGATTTTTCAACGTTGTTACGGAACTGCCTCCGAAGGTTTGTAGATTGGATCCTGCAAGAGTGATCAGTGTTGCTGAATCGGCTATTGTTCCGTTATTGGTTACATCGCCGTAAATTGTCACATTCGCACCTGTAAATGTGCGGATATCTCCCGAATTGGTTAACTGTGCATCAATTTTCCAGGGACAGGCCAGCATTGCGAAAGTAATGAGGATGAACGTTTTCATAATACTTTGTTTTACTCCATGGAAAGGTTCAGGGTTTGAATCGTCAGGGTTGTTGTTGCCGACTGATTTTCTACCCATACTTCAACGTAATCGTTCGGGGCGAGTGTTGCCCAGCAGGAAATGGTTAAAGACACCTGGTCTGTGCTGTTGATTACTTTCACATCCTGACGGGATTCCGGGATTATGACTCCGTTTTTGGCGATATAAAATGAAAAGTACCGGTTGGAACTCGGTTGAGTGATACTCATTGAGCTGGAAATCATGAACGCGCGGGTTTTGCTTCCGACATAAGTGAGCCGGTTATTGGTTGGATGTGTCATCCGATAGAGGTTGGATGAGTTGGTTGTTCCCAAAGCTTTTACGGGGGTGCCGGCACTGGCAAATGTGGTAGCAACCGGTACGGTGATGTACATGTTTCCTCCCGCTACGCCGTCTTTCTGCGTGTTTAAACCGCTGGCTTCAACTTCCCAGGCATTGGTAAACGTTCCGGTTACATACGTTCCCGTACCGATAAACATGATCACTTTTGCAGATCCGGCATTCAAGCTTGTGATTCCGCTGATGTGAAGTGCGGTTGCTGAGTTTACGGAAGTTGTGAGCCGGTCGCCGCCAAGTAGCTGAATAACATTGAAAGTACCGGTGAAACGTTCGTAAATGTTCGAATTGGATGCGTCCCAAAGCATGTTGTTCAGCACGACATTGTTGTCATTTTGAAAAATGATTCCGTTTGTATTGGAGAAGTAAGCTACGGTTGAAAAGAACACCGTTCCACCCACTCCTGCAATTGTTCCGACACTACTGCAACCAAGGATGAAACAATTCTGAACGAGCATGTTTTGTGAAGTGGAAAGGGCATTGATATTGAAAATACTTCCTGAAGCTGCGGTTAGGGTCAGGTAGCGGAGGTTTCCGGTTTTGTCACCGGTAAACAATGAACCGGCTCCGGTATAAACGAGTTTGTCGTTGGAAGAATCATCGCCTTTTACTGTGCAACCGTTCAGATTGATCGGTGTTGTGAGTGTAATCGTTCCATTGATTTCATATTCGATCCCATTTACCAGTGTAATAACACCGGCTACAGGAGCCGGAAGATCTGCTACGGATTTTACAAGGACGTAATTATCCCGTCCGATTCGCAACATAACCCATCTGGTGGAATTCCAGTAGTAATATCCGTCGGGAAGTGTTCCTCCGTCACTGTAAACCAACGTTCCTTCAGCGACTGTGGCGGTCATGGGTGCTGTACTTGTGTAACTGTTCAACGCAACTCGCGGAGGTAAAAAACCTTTGTTGGTGCTTTCCAACTCCAGCATGGAATTGGCATTGATGGTATTGGGATTATCTCCGATTTTTACCTGGGCTGTTAATTGAGTAATGCTGTTAACAGCAATCGTAATCAAAAGAAATAGTTTTTTCATAACTCGGATGTTTATGGTACAACATTATCCTGCAGAGCTTACAGGTTGCCGCATAAATAGTTATGAAAAGCAAATAGTATATGATGAAAGTTACGAAAGAGATTCTTAAAAAACAAAAAATATTGAGGGATGGCTTTTCCATGAGATCAGTTGATGTCAGATCGTGAATTAGCCGGAAGAGGATTACCTGATTTTCACTTTGTATTTAACGAGCGAAAACTAAGTCGAACAAAACTTTTCCGTACTTTTAAATCGTGAAATACTTAGTCACCGTTTTGTTGTGTTGCTCCTTCCTGACGCTTTTTGGTCAGCGGAATCGTCAGCAGATTTCCTCTGCGGATCTGATTTATGGTTTCCGTACGCTGCATCGCCCGATGTTTGGTGAAGGAGTGAAACAGAAATACAGCACTTTTTCCAATTTTCAATGGGCGCAGCCGCTTCAGTTCGTAGGGGCGGGAATTACCGTTTTAGGAGATTCCATCGATACCGGGGGAAAGTTCTTTATTGGAAATGCGCAGATTGTGGCTTATCTGCCTCAAAAGATCTCGATAAACGATAGTTTGACTGCTAAATCCAGGGGATTTAATTTCGGGCTGACTTTTTTAGGACTGGATGCTTTTCCAAAAAGCAAGTATTTCGATTTGGTTTTCAATTTCGGATTTGATGCCGGACGGATTTTATTAACGAGTCCGGGAATTCATCAGCGAAACCTTTATTTTGCACCGAAAATTTCCCTTCAGCCAAAAGTGAGAATGGGACCTGTTGCCTTGTCGATTGTGGCGGAATACGGATACGATCTTACGAAGGACAAATGGCGGAAAACCTGGTTCGGACCCCGGCATCAAAACAACCTGACGCCGTATTCGAATAAAATAGGAGGGCTTTCCGGACTTTCCTGGTTTGTGACTTTGGGTTACGTTTTGTAGGAAACCCCCCCCATGGTGACTGGGCTAATAGATACATGTCTATCCGTATTTTTTGGAGTTCTTGATAATTATACGAGTTTAGGTGATTTTTGATTTTCCGATTAAATCCTCTGCGTCCTTTACTTCTTAGCGTTTGTCAAATAAACATTCATCATTAAACGCAAAGCTTTGAAGACAGTAGTATATTCTGAAAAGATTTTACGTAAGATGCAACAAAAACCAATAAAATCACCCGAATCAATTCAACGGAATGGTCTTCGTTTCCTTTTGAAACGCAATCACAATACTTTCACGCTGGATGGATTTTACCGTCAAACCATCGAATAATTCTTCGTTCGGATAAATCTTATACATCACTCCGTCTACTGAAATCAACGCACGCGGTTTCTTCGAACTGGTTTTTTGTACGATTCCGAAATACTTAATCGCAGGCCAGTAAACAATAGGTTTTTCCTTTTTGGGCGGCGGTGGTTTCGGGATGTTTTCATTGGCAGCATCCGGATTAGCTGTTTGCGGAGTAGAACTCATCCCGGAATTTTTTAAAAACGGATCGGGATAATTGGCCCGTAAATGAAAATCTTTCTTGGGTTTGATGTTCTCTACCTGAAGTTTGTCCGAAACAGGAGCAGGAATACCCGAATCATCTGTGATATTGGAACTGATCCGCACAAACAATTTGAAGTAGATAAAACCTACAACTGCAATTAAGACATATGTAAACCGCTTGTTTTTCACTGAATGATCACGTTGTTGTAAGTGGTTGGTGTTGCACCCTGATTTCCTGCTACGTCGCTTACAATCACGCGCCAGTAATACGTTCCGCTTCCGTTGGTAAACGTTACGTTAGCGGTATTTGCCGTCAGGTTGGAAACAGTCTGCACAATATTGGCAAAAGCCGGATCCGTTGCAATTTGAATAGTCGACCTTCTCGGAGATTGAATAGCTCCCTGATCTGCTGGAATCGTCCAAGAGAATGCAGATCCGTTGGTAACCGTTAAATTATTTGCAGGAGCTGTAAGCGAGGCAAATCCGGGAGGAACCGTTTTGTCAATATAGAAAACACGTTTGGAGAAGTTGATTTCGCTTCCATCTGTAAGAAATGCTTTCACTCCCCAGCAATAAGGGCCTTCAGGAAGTTGGGTTCCGTCAAGTGATTGAACCTGTACCGTATTGAGCTGGGGAACATTGTCCTTTTGCGCTCCTGCAAAAGTGGTTGTTTCGTGCAGTTCGAAGGTGTAGCTGGAAACATTTCCGGAATTCGGAGATCCCCATTTAAAAACCCCATTAAAATTTCCATTAAAATACTCTCCTGCAAGCGGACTGAGCAGTGGAATCTGTGAATTGGAGTTTCCGGCAGAAGTTCCGACCCAGAAACGTTTGATTTCTGAAGGTTTTGAGCTGTAACCTGCGTTCATTGCCGTAATACGGATCTCATATTGAGCAGAATCCAGCCCGAAAAAGAAACTGGTTCCCGAAACAATGGAATCCAGCGGATAACTTTGGATGTTCCCAAAATCGGGGCTCACCACTTCGATGCGGTATTTGGTTGCTCCTTTGAGTTCTTCCCATTTGATGTGAACCGGGTTTGCAGGAATCGTGTCCTGATTGGCAGGAAGAATCAAGATCGGTGTTTCTTTCGAAATGTTCTTCTCAATAAAATCCTTGCACCCGAAAAGACTGAGAGATATGAAAAGCAATACGAGCTTATTGATATACTTTCTGGACATAATTCTGAATTAATAAGGTTGTTGTTAAATCTGTTTTATTCGTAACCAGGTCTTTTTCCGAATTCATTTCAAAATGAATCAGACGGGCATCATCAAAAGACTTCTCCAGCTCATTGATAAATCTCAAAACCGGAATAAAATCTCCCTGCAACTCGATCTTAAAGGTATTGATTTTAAAATCAGGATGTTCAAAACCGTAAACTTCATCTATTTGCTTGACTTCTATTTTGGAAGACTTCAATGCCAGGAAATTGAGGAATCCCTGCTGTACCTGTTCCACGGAAACGTTTTCTTTTCCGAGTAATTTATTGAGCTGTGCTACGTTTTTTTGAAGTTCGCGAATTTCCTTTTGAGAATTCAACGCTTCCTGTTTTTTGATCTCCAGTTCGTTGATATACGAGTTGGTTTCAATGGTTTTACTGAATGCCCGTTTGTAGGATG
>NZ_JASLCN010000102.1 GCF_030151805.1 Fluviicola sp. | reverse complement strand
GAAATTTGTTTCTGCCTGAAGTCCTTTGACAGACAAAACACCACTTGTTGGATTGGGATAAATACTCAAATCAGGCAAAGATCCCGCAGCATGAATTCCCAAACCGGTTATGTTCAAACTCGTACAGAATTGGTGTGTTCCACAAGGATTATAAGCAGTTGCACAAACAGTATATACACCTCCCGCTCCGTAGGTATGCGCTATCGTATTTCCTGTCATCGAAGTACCATCTCCCAACGACCAAACAACACTGTCCACATTCGCAGAACCCGTATACGCAAAATGATACGTCAATCCGGATCCTGTATTAGTGAACGCAGCCACCGGCGGTGTACAAGTACTGCAATCAGACGATCCGGATTTAGCGATATATCCGTCCGTATAGCCATCCTGTTTATAATGTGTAACACCTGCGATCGTGATGCTCGAACTAAACTCGCCTCCCAAATAGAAATTGCCGCGGCGGTCAGCCGCAAGTGCGGATACATATTCGTCTACACCCTGACCGCTATAAAGCGTATCAATTCGGATTACATTACCTGTTGCAGCATCAAACCGAACCAGAAAATCATTATAATATTGGTTATTTACTCCCAAACTGACTCCTCCCCACTCAAAATTACCACCGGCGTACTCTCCTGCAAGACCAATCGTGTCATTTGTACAAATCACGACTCTACCCGCATTGTCTGTGTTTCCTGAAGCATTGTTAGCATAAAGTACCGTTCCGGATGAACTGAACTTAACCAGGATCGGAAAACTCCACACTCCCATGGTGTTATTGAAGTTATAAGTTCCGAACCCATCACCTGCTCCGCCATTAAAATCATTGTAAGAATATCCGGTTACATATACGTTTCCCAAATGATCTACAGCCGGTGTTCCGTTCAAAGCAGTCGGGATTAAATCGTTATTACTTTTTTGTACCCAAAGAACACTGCCGGTAGTGCTGAAACAAGTCAGGAAGTTTCCTCCGGTAATTGCTGTAGATCCGAAAGAAATTGGATAGGGATCAAACCGGATTCCGCTCCAGTAATAATGCGAACTTATCGGGTCATACATCATGTAAAAGCCATAAGGGCTTATTCCTGCATTAGCCGGGCGGGTAACATCGAAGTGCAAGCCTCCGATAAAATTGCCGTTTTTATCGTATTTCAATGCGTAGATATTATTGTCAGCGGAATATGTTGCTGAAAAAGCACCATTTCCGTAATTACCAATTTCAAGCACACACATGATATGCGTATTTCCATTCTTTTCTACCGTCAAATTAAATCCTGCAGTTGGAGTAACCACCGTAATATTATCTGGTTCGGGCATACGCTGCCATAAAAAGTTACCTGTTGTATCGAATTTAAGCAGCAGCATTTTCTTCATAGTAGGTGGCAAGGTATCATCGTCGTCGATGTAAATATTACTTGAATTACCACTCCCCATATGCCCCAGGATATAAACACCTCCCAAAGTATCTGTTCCCACTCCGAAACCTGCATCAGGAGAAGATGTTCCGATGACTTTTGTCCAGCGGTAACTTCCGTCGCAGCGAAAACTGGTAATTCCAATATCCGTACTACCATTGACACTGACAGGATGGCCATCCACATTTGCCTGGCTCCCTAAACTCCAAAGAACATAGGTGTTTCCATTGTTATCAACAGCAATTTCCTTTGTTCGATTCTGAGCCCGTTTTCCCCACTGCCATTGTTGCGCTTGCACCGGGGCAGCAATCAGGGAAAAGCAAAAAAGGATAGAAAGTAATTGTTTTTTCATAAGCATTCATTTAAGTTCAACTTAAATACCGACCTGTTTATCAACAACATAAAAGGA
The DNA here is from genome assembly GCF_030151805.1 of Fluviicola sp. Lineage (GTDB taxonomy): Bacteria > Bacteroidota > Bacteroidia > Flavobacteriales_D > Crocinitomicaceae > Fluviicola. The sequence goes on along the minus strand of NZ_JASLCN010000102.1, from coordinate 4,521 downwards.
TGCCGGCTCAATATACTTTCATAACGGCTAAAACGTAAAATCAAAGCCTCAAAAAAACTTTATTAACCACATGATCCGGATTTGTTACTCATTTAACAAGTGATCGGGATAAATCTAATTCAGCCAATACCGTTTTAAACTATTTTTCATTTTCTGCAGTCAGTTGATGTTCCGAACTCCGAAATAATATACTTTTACGGCTGATTAAAGAAAATTACAACTTACAACTCTTGCGATGAAATCAATCCTTACTGGGGCCTTGACCTTGTCATGCTTTTTTATTTTTGCCCAAACTACCATTGAATTCCGAATCTTATCCGTTAGCAGCAATGTAGACGACATGGACGGTTTTTTACAAGGTGACAGCGATCCTGTCTGGACCTTTGAAATGCTCGACGGCGGAACAAACCTGGGAAGTTCTTACCACGAAATCACCGAAAATTGTCCCGGAACAAAAACCATTAACAAAGTCTTTGCCAGCAGAAACTACAGTTGTGCACTTCCTTCCAATTTTACTTTCCGATGGAGTGGTTACGAAGACGATGGCTGGTTAGGTACAGAAGCAAATACCGGTTTACAAACAATCTCCATTCCTGCAGGAGGATTCACTGCAACCGGTTTTACAACAATCGCTTCATACTCGGCTACTGCCAGCGGAGACCGGTGCGGCGGCGGAAATACGGTAACCTGGGGAGTCACACTTCAATACCGTGTAAGCGGAAGTTTCCTGACAAATACCGCTCCGACCGGTATCAATGCATCCGGCACCATCATCCAAACAGGGCAAAATGTGACTCTGACACAAGTTGGGGGAACTGCAACAAATGGCGGTGCGGCTTTTACCTGGACCACCGGAAGCTGTAACGGGACTGTAATCGGAACCGGAACAAGTATTACAACTTCTGTTTCCGGAACTACGACGTATTATGTAAAAGCATCCGGAGCCTGCCCCACAACCTGCGCTGCAATTACCATTACATCGTCTGCACTGGGAGTAACTTTAAGCGATTACTATTATTTGTGCAACAACAATCAGATTGCATTTCACTGGCGAACGGAATCGGAAACCAATAACAGCCATTTCGAAATTCAACAAATGGAAGCTCCGAATGTATGGAAAACAATCACTTCTGTTAAAGGACATGGAAACAGTTCTGTTACTCATTCATACGACTTTTCCATTCCGAATTCATCTGAAAACAACGATCATTACTACCGCTTGGTTCAGGTAGACAAGGACGAAGTAAAAACCGAATACGACCCGTTTTACATTGCCTGCGATACAGATTCAAAAGCGCTGAGCATTTATCCGAATCCGAATAACGGATCCTGGTCCGTTTATCCTTTTGAAAAGAATTTGCAGATCCGTTCTGTTCGCAACCAGGTTGGAAAATCGGTTGCATTCGAAGCTCAGGACGGAAAAATCCAATTGATCCATCCGGAAGCGGGAACTTATTTCGTGGAATTAATCTCTAACGGACAAATTACGATTCAAAAAGTAATCGTGCAATAAGAATATTATCATAAAAAAGGTCGGGGTGAAAAAATTTTCACCCCGACCTTTTTTTAAACCTCTGCTACATTTTTCACTTCTATTTTGGGTGGAATCAACCGGTAGATAATCGGCGTCACAACTCTTGAAAGCAAGGTTGAACTGATCAATCCTCCGATCAACACAATTGCCAAAGGAGAAATTAACGGGTTGGTAGAGATGGCTATTGGTATCAAACCTCCGATCGCTGTGAGCGATGTCAATACGATCGGTAAAAATCTCACTTCTCCGGCTTCTCGGATTGCTTCATCCAGCGTTCTTCCCTCTTCCCGCAACTGGTTGGTAAAGTCTACCAGCAAAATCGAGTTTTTCACTTCGATTCCTGCCAGTGCAATCAAACCGATCACTGCTACGAAAGACAATGAATTTCCGGTCATCCACAAAGCAATCACTGCTCCTACAATTCCCAGCGGAATAACCGAAAGAACGATCAAAGTACTTTTGAAAGTTTTGAAAAGCAAAATCAACACGGCAACGAACAGGAAAACCGTAATCGTAATAATGGTGTTAAATCCGCCGAAAGATTCATTGCGCGATTCGAATTCTCCCCCCATCACATAAGAATATCCTTCAGGTAGTTTCTGCTGATCCATTTTTGCCATCACTTCTTTGATCAGATTATCGACCAACACCCCTTTTTGTGCGAATGCGCTCACCGAAACCGTTCGGACTTTGTTGTAGTGATTGATAAACAGCGGCGAACTTTCCAATTGAAGCGTTGCAATCTGGGAAAGCAAAATGGCTCTTCCCTGCTGATTATTGATGTACAACTGATTGAAAACTTCCAGTGTTGCACGTTCACCTTTATGCGTTGTCAGAAGCATGGAAAATTCATCGTTATTTTCATCCGAAAAGGTTCCTAAATCCACTCCTGCAATTGCCAGCCGCACCGTTCTGTCGATATCCACCGTGTTTACTCCAAGCGCTCTGGCTTTTTCTTTCGAAATAACCAGTTTGAAATCGGATTTCAGGTTACTCACCGGGTTGTTTACATACATCGTTCCGGGAGTTTCTTTCAGTAATTTTTCAACCTGCTGGCTCAATTTGCGCAAGGTATCCAGGTTATCACCGGAAAGGCGCACTTCTACCGGAGCAACCATCGGCGGACCTTGCTCAAAGTTTTTTACTTCGATTTTTGCACCCGGATATTCATTGAAAACAGCACGTAAATGATCCGAAATTTCCTGCTTCTTTTCTACTCCGGTATGTTTTTCCAACTGAACAAAAATTTGTGCAAAATCCGTGCGTTCGTTTTCCTGTGCTACGTTGTAATAAACCGGCGGATTTCCTTTTCCAACATTGGATGCAAAATAGTTGATCTCCGGAATCTTCCCCAATTCCTTCTCTACGTATTTCGTAATTTCGTTCGTGTGTTCCAGGTTTGTTTGTAAAGGCGCAACTACGTTCACCATGAATTGCGGTTTTTCCGATGCAGGGAACAAACTAAAACCGATTACCGGGAACAAAGCCAAAGAACCCGCGAAGATTCCCACAGCAACCAATAAAGTAATCACCGGGCGTTTCAACGCTTTATCCAACAAGACCGAATACGTTCCTGAGATTGCTTTTTGAAGCGCACGTAAGAAAATATTTCCGTCATGTTGTCCTTGGTGTTGTTTCAACAAACGGCTCGACAGGAATGGAATAATCGTCAAAGAAACCACCATCGAAGCCAGGACGCTTGCAATAACCGCCATCGGAAGACTGCGGATAAAATCTCCGGCAACTTCCGGAAGGAAAACCAAAGGCAGGAACGCAATAATCAGCGTCACCGTACAACCGACTACTGAAAGTCCGATTTGCTTGGTTGCCATCAAAGTCGCATCCATTCGGGAATAACCTTCGCGCAGCCAGCGTTCGATGTTTTCAACGACCACAATACTGTCGTCGACCAACAATCCAAGTGCCACAACCAAGCCCACAATACTCAGCTGATTGATGTTATATCCCATCACATTCAACAAAACCAAACCGATTGCCAAAGAAAGCGGAATCGAAATCATGACGACCAGTGAAGCCCGTCCCCCCAAAGGAAGCAAAGTAATTGCCACCAGAAGAATGGCGATCAGGAAATCCACTCCCAAACCTCCCAAACGGCTGTTCACATTGTCTCCCTGGTCGAAATGATTGACCATGTCGATATTCGAAGGAACTTTCGAATCGAATTTATCCAGAACCTCCAAATATTTCTCCTGTGTTTTCGAAATATTGAAGCCTTCTTTCTGCGCTGCCGATACAAAAACACAGCGGTGTCCGTTCAACCGGGTGATGTGTTTTGTTTCCGAAAAATCGTAGTACACATCCGCCACATCTTTCAAGGGAATGGTTTTTCCTTCGGAAGCGTAAATAATCGTATTGGCAATTTCTTCCAGGGAAACGTAATTCCCACTCGTTTTGACGTTCAGCGATTTCGTTCCGACATCAACGCTTCCTCCCGGAATATTGGCAATTTCACTTTGCAATGTTCCAATAATTACATTCAAGGGAATATGCAACTGAGCCAGTTTCTCCGTTCTTAAATCGATACGAACCTGTTCATCGGAAAGTCCGTGAATCTTCACATTTTTCAGTTCGGGCAATTTCTCCAGTTCTTCCTGCAAATCTTCCGCTACTTTTTTCAAACTTTTCCGGGAAGCATTCTCACTGATCAAAGCCGTTTGAATCACATTCACATCGGAAGCCAGCAGTTTTTTTACCTCGATGCTTAAAATCTCTGCCGGAAGTTCGGAACGCATTCCGTTGACTTCCCGCGTCAGCTCCTGGAATTTTTCATCCACATCCGATTCGTACTTGTATTCGACCTGCATAATCGCCACACCATCCTTGATTTGCGTTTTGATCCGCTTGATGTTTTCCAGGCTGTAGATTTGCTTTTCCAGGGGTTTCACCACCAATTCTTCCATGTCCGAAGGACTTGTTCCCGGATATACCACAATCACGGGAAACATTGGGGAATTGGTCGTAGGATC
>NZ_JASLCN010000096.1 GCF_030151805.1 Fluviicola sp. | reverse complement strand
GTTTTATTTTGAGGATTTATTTGCTGTCTTTCCTGAGACGAAATTAATTATTGAATCGACTGTTGACCCACTCGAAAAATATACCGGCTGGAGTTTTGAACAGGTGCAAGATCAGATGCAATATGGAGATTATAATATTAAGGCAAGTATTTATGTGCCGACCTTTAGAGGCCAAAACAATTCGTTAAAACCAGTTGTAACGCCAGGTGATGATATTTCTGAAAATGCTGATGGAAATGATGTCGTGCTTGGCTGGTATATAAATCAGAATAATGAAGTTACTAGAGTTGATATGTGGACTGAATTATCGGTGGCAGCTAGAGCACCCGTATTTGCAATTGATGGAAGAGCAACAAATATCCGTCAATTGTATGATAAATTAGGACCAAATACACCGATGATCCCACTTGGAAACGATCCGGAACCGGTAGATCCATCTTCTCCTCCGGATGATGCCAATGAACGAATAGCAATATCCAAACTTCAGATAGGATATCGATATGATAATAATGGGCATTCCGAAGTGGAAATGGTAGGAAAGGTTGTTTGGACACAGACTTATAATACGCCAACCGGAGCAGATCCAATCAGATCTTTTTTGAGAAAAGGATGCTATAATAATCGTGAAGAGCATGTTAGAATTGGAGATGTCAGTAATTATGATGCTGATAATTGGATCGTCAATAATACGGATAAATTTTTCTGCTGGATGCATGATGACGCACCAACCGGGACATGGATAGGTGGCGAATATGATCATAATTATGTTGGTGCAGCTTTTCAACCAAGGAAAGTTTTGTTTTTCAATACCTATGAATTGGATGATTCCTATACTTCTAATAAGGCCTTAAGTCCTGAATGGATTAATGGGGCGCATGTGGATCTAAAAGGTAGAATGGGAACTTACAGTGAATGGTATCAATTTAATCCTGCTGCTGGTCAGAATGTATGGTGGAATGAGTATGCTATGCGTTTACATTGGTCAATGACAGTTTGGACACCAGGATCAGCGTGGACCAAAGATTTATGGACTAATCCAATAAAAGGAATGCTTCAGTTTAAAACTACCGGTTTCTGCACTTATTAATAAAGATCTTGATTTTTAAAATTGATAATAAAAAACGCCCGTTGTTCGTCAAACAGCGGGCGTTTTGATTATTTACTGTAATTATTTCAACAACTCAATCACTCCGGCAGCACCTTGTCCGGTTCCGACACACATGGTCACAACTCCGTACTTTTGTTTTCTTCTGCGAAGTTCGTTCATCATCTGAACCGTTAGTTTCGCTCCTGTACATCCAAGCGGGTGACCCAAAGCAATTGCTCCACCGTTTACGTTCACGATATCCGGATTCAAACCAACTTCACGAATAACTGCCAAAGATTGAGAAGCAAATGCTTCGTTCAACTCGAACAAATTGATATCGTTCAGGCTCAATCCTGCTTGTTTTAATGCTTTCGGAATTGCTTCAACCGGACCAATTCCCATGATTCGTGGTTCCACACCAACGACTGCATAACTGTGTAAACGTGCAATCGGTTCGATGTTTAATTCTTTCATCATTTTTTCCGACATCACCATCACAAATGCGGCTCCGTCTGAAGTTTGGGAAGAGTTTCCTGCCGTTACACTTCCTAGTGCATCGAAAACAGGTCTCAATCGTGCAAGCCCTTCGATGGTTGATGCGCGCGGACCTTCATCCGTGTCAACGATATAATTCTTTACCTGGCGCTTTTCATTTTCATCCAGGAAAATATGTTCCACTTCAATCGGAACGATGTCTTCTTTGAATCTTCCTTCAGCGATTGCTTTCAGTGCTTTTTCGTGCGAATGCAGGGCAAAAAGATCCTGATCTTCACGATTTACATTGAATTGCGTTGCAACGGCTTCTGCTGTTAATCCCATTCCCCAATACCAGGTCGGGTTTTCCTTCCCGATTTTCGGATTCGGAACAATCCTCCAGCCACCCATCGCCATGACCGACATGGATTCAACTCCGCCGGCAATGATACAATCTGCCATTCCGGCTTCAATTTTTGCCTGTGCAATCGCGATTGTTTCCAAACCGGATGAACAGTAACGGTTCACGGTCATTCCCGGAACTTTGTCTGTTTTCAATCCCATCAATGAAATCAACCGACCTACATTCAGTCCTTGTTCCGCTTCAGGGGTTGCATTCCCTACGATGACATCGTCGATTCGCGTTTTTTCTACCTGTGGTACGCTTGCCACCAAATGTTCAATGACGCGTGCCGCTAAATCATCAGGCCGGAAGAATCGGAATCCTCCTTTCCCTGATTTTCCTACTGCTGAGCGGAATCCCGCTACGATATATGCTTTGTTTGACATGTTTTTATTTTTTGAGTGATTTGCTTCCTCGCTTGAGGGAGGAAGCGATCAATTTCTAAGTATTTTCCCGGATTTTACCAAGCTTTCCAATCGTTCAAGTGTTTTGCGCTGCTGGCACAATTCAACGAATGCTTTTCGCTCCAAGTCCAATAAATATTGTTCCGAAACGACCGTGTTTTCGCTTAAATCGCCACCGCACATCACCCAGCCAAGCTTTTCAGAAATGACCTGATCGTGCTCCGACATGTAATGCCCTGATTTCATGGAGTTCGCTCCGACGTAAATAATTCCGAGACCTTCCTGTCCTAAAACAGTAATATTTTTCTCTCTTTTCGGTGCGATATATCCTTTTACAGCTAGTTCCAAAGCGGCAGCTTTTGCACGGGTCAATTGATATTCTCTCGAAATAACCACTTCATCTGTTCCCGGACGCAAATAACCTAAATCAAATGCTTCGTAAGCCGAAGTAGAAACTTTTGCCTGTCCGATGGAAAGGAAACGTTCGCGCAAGCGATTAATCTTGATATCTCCGTCTTTCAATTCTTCTGAGAATCTTTTTGCGAATTCTTTGGAACCGCCTCCGCCGGGAATCAATCCAACACCGAATTCGACCAATCCCATGTACAATTCTGCATGAGCAACCACTTTATCCGAATGCATGGATAATTCGCAACCGCCGCCCAATGCCATATTGTGAGGAGCAGCAATTACCGGAATATTCGAGTAGCGAATACGCATCATGGTATCCTGGAATGATTTCACTGCGAAATTCAATTCGTCGTAATCCTGTTCTGCAGCCATCATGAAGATCATTCCAACGTTTGCTCCGGCAGAGAAGTTTCCTCCGGTATTGGAAATAACCAATCCTTTGTAATCCTTTTCGGCCAAATCAATTGCTTTGTTGATTCCTTCAATGACTCCGCCACCGATCGTATTCATTTTGGTGTGGAATTCCAGGTTCAGGATTCCGTCTCCCAAATCAACCAAAGTGGTGTCTGAATTGCCCCAAACTTTGTTGGAAACTCTCAATGCCTGCAGAGAAACCAATTCTTCCGTTCCCGGAATGATTTCGTAAGATTTGCTTTGTTGATTGTAATATAAACGTTTTCCGTTTTCGGATTTGTAGAAACTGGTGAAGCCTGCTGCTTCCATTTCCGCAACCCATGCAGGCAATTTTTTACCCGCTTTTTCAGCTAGTTCTTTTCCTTGTTTGAATCCGATGACATCCCATGTTTCGAAAGGGCCTAATTCCCAACCGAAACCTGCTTTGATCGCATCATCAATTTTGTATAAGTCATTGGAGATTTCAGGAATTCGGTTCGTGACGTAAGCAAACAAACCTCCGAATGTTTTGCGGTAAAATTCACCGGCTTTGTCCGTTCCCATGAACAACATTTTGGTACGCTGTTCCAAATCGTCGATAGCTTTGGTCATTTCCAAAGTAGGGAAGGAAACCTTTTTGCTCGGTTCGTATTCCAATGTTTTCAGATTCAGGGCAAGGAATACTTTTTTTCCTTCAGCATCTACTGTTTTTTTGAAAAATCCTTGTTTGGTTTTACTTCCCAACCAATTGTTCTCGACCATTTTCTTTACGAAAGCGGGAACTTCAAACAAGGCCTTTTCTTCGTCGTCCGGACAATTTTCTCTCAATCCGTCTGCTACGTGAACCAAGGTGTCCAAACCAACAACATCACAGGTGCGGAACGTGGCAGATTTCGGTCTTCCCAAAACCGGACCGGTTAATTTGTCGACTTCTTCAATCGTTAAATCCATTTCTCCAACGGCATGGAACAAAGCCATGATGCTGAATACACCAACTCTGTTTGCGATAAATGCCGGAGTGTCTTTACAAAGAACAGTTTTCTTTCCCAGAATTTTCGACCCGAAAGACATGTAGAAATCAATGATTTCCGGCGCTGTTTCGGATGTTGGAATGATTTCCAGTAAAGGAAGATATCTTGGAGGATTGAAGAAGTGAGTTCCCGCAAAGTGCTTTTTGAAATCGTCGGATCTTCCGTCAAGCATTAAGTGAATCGGAATTCCGGAAGTGTTTGTGGAGATCAATGTTCCTGGTTTTCTGAACTTTTCAACATTGGCAAAAACCTGTTGTTTGATATCCAAACGTTCAATTACCACTTCAATGATCCAGTCGACATCAGCAATTTTTGCCATATCGTCTTCGAAATTTCCTGTTTGAATGCGGGAAGCAAATGATTTTCTGTAAATCGGAGAAGGATTGGAAGTCAACGCGAATTGTAAAGCTTCATTCACAATGCGGTTTCTGACAGCTTTGCTTTCCAGAGTTAATCCTTTTGCCTTTTCAGCGTCATTGGGTTCTTTTGGCAGAATATCAAGTAATAATACTTCACATCCTACATTGGCAAAGTGACAGGCAATTCTGGATCCCATAACTCCTGATCCCAAAATGGCCACTTTTTTAATGTGTCTATTCATAAATTGATTTTTTTATTGATTCTGCCGTGACTTTCTCTTCGTTATCACGGTAATTCGTTATTATGA
>NZ_JASLCN010000069.1 GCF_030151805.1 Fluviicola sp. | reverse complement strand
TAATAGGGATACAGTGTCAGAAAGGTGTCTAACCCACACCCTTAACAACAACCAAAAGGAGTAACCCGCTTTCGTGTCGGAGATTTTGTCCCGTACAAAATAACCGACCGGAATGTGAAGCCAGAACATTGAACGGTTTGTGCAGAATAACATCAATACCTTGATTCCTATAAGTGATTCGATGTGTTCCAGGCAACAACTTCTTTGTTCCGCAGATCAATCCGGAAAGCCGGTTGCTTCTTTTATGAATTAAAAACAATCTCCTCCGACGCCCATTCGTCGGAGGTATAACAAATAGAAAATATGAAAACAATAACTGTAACAAAAAACCAACGTGCAATCGTTTACAAAAACGGACAATTGGTAGACGTTTTGAAATCGGGAACACACCACTTGTTTTGGGGTAAAACCGCTCAGGTGATCCCGGCACAACCGGCAATCAACGCACAGACAGCTTTGTTTGCTGAGTTGGAAAATGGAGCGTTTTCAAACTTACTGACTCGTCACGAGGTAGATTCGAACCAGTTATTGTTGCGTTTCTTGGGAAAGAACATCATTGAAACGTACGGTGTCGGGACCTACTTGTTCTGGAAATCTGAAATGGCGATTTCCTACGAGTTGATCGAAACAGCATCGACTCAAAACATTACAAATTTTGACCGGTCCGCGTTGGAGTCCACCATCATGATCGAGCGCCTGCACCGCGTAGTGGTTCCGGAAGGAAATCAATTGGTGGTGTTCGTGAACGGAGCTTACCAATATACTTTGGCGGCAGATACGTATTACTTCTGGAAGAATGCAAACGTGTTCACTTTCAAAGTAGTTGATTTGCGCACATTGAATATTGAAGTTCAGGGCCAGGAATTGCTGACAAAAGATAAAACATCAATTCGTGTAAACTTCTCCGGACAATACAAAATGGTAAACGTTCACCGTGCAGTGGTTGAAAACTCCAACTATTATGCGCAAATGTATGCAGCAATCCAGTTGGCAATCCGCGAAATCATCGGTTCTCAAACTTTAGATCAGTTGTTGGAAACAAAAACCGAATTGTCGAATCAGTTGGTGGAACGCGCAAATGCCTTGTTGGAAAACATCGGTTTGGAATTGATTACCGGAGGTTTGAAAGACATCATTTTGCCGGGAGATGTAAAAGAGATCTTGAACAAAGTGTTGGTTGCCGAAAAACAAGCGCAGGCAAATATGATCATGCGTCGGGAAGAAACAGCAACTACACGGAATTTGTTGAATACTGCCCGATTGATGGAGGAAAACGAGATGTTATACAAATTGAAAGAAATGGAGTTTGTGGAGCGGATCGCTGATAAAATTGACGGGATTCAGGTTCATGCCGGAGCAAATGTCTCCGATCAGTTGAAAACCTTGTTCTCAAAATAATCCGTTCACCTGGATCAACTCCGCACTGTCAGCGGAGATCAACAACTGCTACTGACAGATTGGTGTAGCAGTTTTATAAAACATTAAATTTGAAATCATGAGAAATATTACCGGTTCTGTTTTAGTTGAGATTGGGTTTCCGTCCAACGAAGCTTTCGGAAAGGCATTGAAAGTGTTGAAGAAAAACGCGAAAAGAAACGGATTGGAAAATTTGCTGGCAGAAGTGAAATTAGTGTTGGAGAATCCGGCAGATTTTACCGAACATGCCTTATGGGCAGACGCTGCCAACGAATTGATTGCCATTGAAGCCAGAAAGAAATTTATGATTCCTTTGAAGGAAGAAGCATTGCCTTTTGCGGTTTATGGGGAAACACAGATTGAACAGGGTGCTTTTGACCAGATGAAAACGGCGATGAGATTGCCGGTTACCGCTTTCGGAGCGTTGATGCCGGATGCACATCAAGGTTACGGATTGCCGATCGGTGGCGTTTTGGCAACAAAAGATGCAATTATACCTTACGGAGTTGGAGTCGACATCGGATGTAGAATGTGTTTGAGTATTTACGATATTCCGAGAGATTTCTACTTCGGGAACGAAGCACAGCTGAAACGGGAATTGATCGCTTATTCCCGATTCGGAGCCGGAGCCGGTTGGACGAGAGGAATGAAAGCTGATCACGCCATTTTGGAGCGGGATGAATTCAAACAGATCCCGATGTTGAAAACCCTGATGGATAAAGCCCATACGCAATTGGGAACTTCCGGTGGCGGAAACCATTTCGTGGAATTCGGTTTACTGGAAGTGCTTCAGGAAGATGAAAGCATCAACATTCCGAAAGGAACTTACCTGGCTTTGCTGACACATTCCGGATCGAGAGGTTTGGGAGCAACCATCGCCGGACATTACACCAAAGTGGCAAAAGAAAACTGTGTCTTGCCGGATGAAGCACGAAACCTGGCGTATCTGGATTTAAACTCCGACAACGGAAAAGAATACTGGGCAGCGATGAACCTGGCCGGAGATTATGCTTCAGCTTGTCATCATGTGATTCACGACCGGATTACCAAAGCCATTGGCGCAACCTGTTTGAAGCGGGTTGAAAACCACCATAATTTTGCATGGAAGGAAGTGCATTTCGGAGAAGAATACATTGTGCATCGAAAAGGTGCAACTCCGGCTGCAGCAGGCGTTTTGGGAATTATTCCGGGAAGTATGACCGCGCCGGGGTTCCTGGTGAAAGGAAAAGGAAAACCGGAAGCTTTAGCCTCTGCTTCGCACGGAGCCGGCCGACAAATGAGCCGGACACAGGCTTTCAAAACCGTCAAACAGGATGAATTGAAAGAAATCCTGAAAACACACGGCGTAACCTTAATCGGAGCCGGTTTGGACGAAGCACCTATGGCGTACAAAAACATTGACGAAGTCATGAAATCGCAGGAAGATCTGGTAGATGTTCTTGCACGATTTACACCAAAAATGGTCAGAATGGCCGAAGACGGAAGCAGGGAGGATTAACACCTCCCTGTTTTTGTTTTATAAAAGAATCTAAAACCTTGAAAGTCATTTCGTACTTTTGTTAAACACAATGAAAAAAATGGGTAAGAAAAAACCAAAAAAAATAAAAGATAAATCAACCAAAAAACTAAAAACAGGCCTCTATCACATTATTCGAAAACTATTTGAACAACACCAGGATGCGCTTTTAAACTATAAGCAGGTTTGCACCTTATTGCATGTTCATGAAAGTGAATCGCGAAAATTGGTGGTTGCTTTATTGCGGGAACTGGAAACAGAAGGTTTTTTGCGTAAAAGCGGGCACGAAACGTATCAATTTTCCAATCAGACAGAAACTGTTGAAGGAGAATTGGAGTTGACGCAGCGCGGTTCCGGTTTTGTAAATCTGGGGAAAAATCAGGCAGATGTTTTCATCGCGCCTCATAATATCGGGCAGGCCATTCACGGAGATATTGTCCGGGTTGCGCTCATCAAAAAAAGCGGAAACCGGCCCGAAGGAAAAGTCATGGAAGTTGTCTCCCGCGAGCGGACTCAGTTTGTAGGTACGATTCATATGTATGACAAACACGCTTTCCTGATTCCGGATAATACCAAAACGGGTGTGAAAATCTACATTCCGTTTGAAAAACTCAATAAAGCGAAGAACAAGGATAAGGCTTTGGTGAAAATCACCGTTTGGCCGAAATCGGCTGAATTTCCTTTTGGAGAAGTGATTCAGACTTTGGGTGGAAACTCGATCCACGACAACGAAATGATTTCCATTCTGGTCAGCCAGGGAATTCCAATCGAATTTGACGCAGATGTCATGAGCGAAGCGGAGCAGGTAACACTAGAGCTTGATCCGGTGGAAGTAGCCAAACGACGCGATTTCCGTGATATTCTGACTTTCACCATTGACCCGGTGGATGCGAAGGATTTCGATGATGCTTTGTCGATTCAAAAACTGGAAAACGGACATTATGAAATCGGTGTGCACATTGCGGACGTGAGTCAGTATGTGAAACCGGATTCTGCCATGGACAAAGAAGCGCTTAAACGCGGAAACTCGGTTTACCTCGTTGACCGCGTGATTCCGATGCTTCCGGAGCAGCTTTCGAATATGGTTTGTTCCCTTCGGCCGAAGGAGGATAAATTCACTTTCTCAGCCGTTTTCGAAATCGACGAGAAGGGGAAAATTTACAAGGAATGGTTCGGAAAAACGGTCATTCATTCTGATCATCGTTTCACCTACGAAGATGCGCAGGAAATTTTGGAGGGAGCAGATGGTCCGTACAAAGAAGAACTGCATATCCTGGATAAACTCGCAAAAATCTATCGAAAAGAGCGGTTTAAGAAGGGTGCTTTGATGATCAACTCGGAAGAAATCCGTTTCAAACTGGACGAAAACAAAGAACCGGTTGATGTGGTTGTGAAGGTTTCGAAAGATGCGCATCAACTGATCGAAGAGTTCATGCTTTTGGCGAATAAACACGTGGCCATGTTCGTGGGGAAACCGCAAAAAGGGAAAGATCCTGTTCCGTTTGTTTACCGTGTTCACGACAAGCCGGATCCGGAGAAAATCGCATTATTCAGTTTGTTTTTGGACAAATTCGGTTATTCACTGGAATTTACAAGTCCTGAAAAAGCCGCTCAAAGCATCAATAAATTGCTGAACGATATCCGTTTGAAAAATGAATACAACATCATTCAGCAAATGGCAATCCGAAGCATGGCGAAGGCAACTTACGACACAGACAATATCGGTCATTACGGTTTGGCGTTCGAGTATTACGGACATTTCACTTCACCGATTCGCCGTTATGCCGATTTGATGGTTCACCGCATTTTGCTGGAATGTTTGGAAAATAAACCGCACAAGTACAACCAGGTTCTGGAAGATATTTGCAAACGCATTTCACGCACGGAACGCAAGGCAACAGAAGCCGAGCGCGAATCCAACAAATACTTCCAGGTGGTGTTTGTTCACGATAAAATCGGGGAAGAATTTGACGGAATTGTTTCCGGTTTGGCTGAATTCGGGTTGTTTGTGCGCATGAACGAAAATGCGTGTGAAGGAATGGTTCCGTTGCAGGCGCTTCCGGGAGACCGTTATTCCTTCGATGAAAAGACGATGACGATTGTAGGACAGAAAACCGGAAGAACGTTCCATTTCGGAGATTCGGTACGCGTGAAAATTTCAGAAGTGAGCCCGAAAAAACGCACGATTGATTTGGAATTGGTTTCGGTTGGGGAATAATTAAATCAATAGTCATTCGGAATGAACGGATAAGATTCTTCCGCAGATTTAACAAATTACACAGATAAAAAAGCCCCGGCATTTCGACTTCGCTCAATGACCGGGGCTTTTTCTTTTTATACTCATTCTCTATATCCCAATAACCTTTATTCTAATATTAAACGCAAAGAAGCGAAGAACGCAAAGTTTTAAATGATTTTTATTCTTTCAATTCGTTTCTCTGCTTCAGATAATGTTATTCCATTTTCCCAATCTGAAATTAAGGGATGATCTGCTTCATGCGGTGTGATTTCCCGGCGGAGATTTCCGTTTCTTGTTTCTATATTGACATGCAAATTGAGCGTACTTTTTTCGTAATCGTTCCATTCATTGCTGATCATTCCAAAATATGTTTTTAGCTCCGAATCTTTTTTAAACTCTGATTTGTATTCTTCAAAGGTCTTTTCGCTGACAGAAACCCAGATTCCGCAATCCAATTCCTCACATCCATCTATAACCGGGATACTCAAAACCGTTCGAATAAACCGATCTGTTTGTTCCGGATGAGTAATGACGCAAAAATCATCTGAGATTTCCGCCATTTCTGCCTTTTCTTCATCCGATAATTCGTGATAATAAAACGGTGCATCAAAACCGATTGCAGGCAGTTTAGTATGCATTTTGCCACATATTTCGCATGGATTCTTTTTCTTCTTCCAAAACATTTCAGGCAGTTTTCATTCCAAATTCCACACACTTATTCCTTTTTTGCTTTGTCCTTCAGAAATTCATCTGTGAAATGCTGCTTTTGTTTCGGGTTTGAAAATTTCTCCGCATTGAAGTCCCGGGATTTTCCTTTGGGAATAGAAAGTGAGTTCCATCCGTTTTCGGAAAGCATTTTTCCAATGAAAACGATCTGGCCAACGTGATACGGATAATGCGCCAACTGTCGGTTGATCGCTTCTATTACGGAATGTCCCTGGTTGCGGATGTAAATGGTTTTATCCAGATCTTCTGTTTTTAATGCATTCAACGCGTCGAAAAAACACTTCCAACCTTCGTTCCACTTATCAACAAGTTCTTGCCGGGTTGTAATGGGATCTTCAAATTCCGAATCGCGGTTTCGCCACTCCTTTTCGCCGTCGCTTGTCAGAAAATCCGTCCATCGGGAAAGCATGTTCCCCGAAAGATGCTTCACTATAACCGCAATGCTGTTGCTTTCATCGTTGTATGTCCAAAACAGGTGTTCATCCCGCAACTGTGAGAAGGTGTTATCCCCGAGTTGTTTGTAATACGCAAATTGCTTTCGCACACTATTCAAATAGTCGTCTGTCATCATTTCCTCCTTTAAATACTATTACCTGAATTGCTTTGGTTTCTCTCCTTTGGCAGCAAATTCCATCAATTCGTTGATTCTTTTTTGCCGCGTTTCTGCCCGCTTCGCGAACGTAATCCAGTGCAACATCATTTTCCGTACAGACTTACTTAAACCTAGGAAAAACTCCGCTGATGCAGGTTGCGTTTCAAATGCCTGAAGCAAATCTTCCGGAATGATCAGTTCTTCTACCTCATCCAGAATCGTCCAGGAGCCGTTTTGTTTTGCCTTTTCAATGCTATCCAAACCGGCTTGGGTCATCCGCTTTTCAAGGATCAGTTTTTCAATCTTTTCTTTATTGATCTTTGACCAGCCACTCTTTGGTTTTCGTTTGCTGAAAAACTGGATAAAGCGCTCTTCGTCGATTGTTTTTTTGGTGCTGTCGATCCACCCGAAGCAAAGTGCTTCATCCACCGCATCGCTCCAGGAAATGCTTGATTTGTCGGATTTCTTTCTGTAATAAACAAGCCAGACGGATTGTCTTGACTGATGATTTTCCGTCAACCATTGCCTCCAATCCTCCTGGCTTTCCGGACAAAAAGTTTCTATTTCCTGTTCGTTGATTTTCATTCCGAAACCGGTATTTTTATTTCATTGCAACTAAAATACAGTTTACAATGAAAATACCCGCTAAATGATACGTTCCGCTGATAATTCCGTAATGGATCGGTCGCGGAATATTCGGATTAATCGCAATATTCAGTGTGTTCGCAACTAAAAACCCGAAACCAACAACGAACGAAAATTCCACAGCTTCATTGAACGCGGAGATATTCAGCGCGTAAAACAAAACCGCATTTGCAATAGTAATTACCAAAGAACAGAGCGCCGGACCAAGAATGAAAATCGGTGCTTTATTATTCAATTCTTCGTTTGCCTTTCCCAAAGAGATTTTGTACTGTTTCACAAATAAAAGTGTAAACCACAATGCTCCGAGCACGCAATACGCTACAAAAGCAACCAAAACACTTACCCAATTCAAATTTGTCAATTGATTCATCATTACATTCATTTTATACATTTATGATGCAAAGCTAAATCCGGGTTGTGACAGCCTTATGTCAGGGGTGAAAAACGGGTTTTAATGATATTTGTCGAAATATTCCTGCAAGGTCATTTGATGCGGTTCAAATTTTTCTCCAAGAACATGAAGGCTTTTGATGCGGTCGAGCCGGAAAAAACGGAAATCTCCGCGTAAGCGGCACCAGGCAACCAAAAGCCAGTTTTCCTGCGTACTCAACAAGGCAAAAGGTTCTATCAATCGGTTGGTGGTTTTTTCAGCTTCGTTGGTATATTCAATCTTCGTAACGCAGAAATTGGTCAGCGCAAACTGCAAATCCGACAAACTGTTGCTGTTTCTGTCTCCGTTAATGTTTTGACTGAAGCGGGTTCTTCCCACCAGCAAATCAGCTTTGTCTTTGATAGGGTTTCCTAAAACCGCTTTGATTTTTTCAATGGCTTCCGAATAGTCTTTCACAAAAGAAGCATCCTTGTTTTTCAGAACCAATTGCTCCGCAACAATCAATGCATTGGCTTGTTTTTCGGTAAACATTACGGGTGGAAGTCTGTAGCCATCCATCAACGAATAACCTTTTCCTTCTTCGGTAAAAATGGGAATTCCGGCTTGCTCCAATGCCCGGATATCGCGGTAGATTGTGCGAACACTCACCGAAAATTTATCGGCCAGTTCTGTTGCTGTCAAAAGCCGTTTTGTTTGCAGTTGCGTGATGATCGCCGTCAGGCGCGAAAGTCGTTTTGTATCGTTATCACTCATTGCTATCCATCTACTTTTTTAGCAAAATAAAAATAGTTTAGCAACATTTCCAATTGCCTGTATAACAAACATACTGTCTGAAATCCCTTTCCGTATTTTGTTTTTTAACTCTTTGTATGTATCTCATTTTCTTTTTTGTACTCATCGTAATCTGTCAACAAATGAGTTGCCAATATGGAGTTTTCTTTTAGAAGACACGGGATTCCATCAATTACGGGATAAGCTAAAAAGCTTTCTTTGCTATAAAGCAGCGAATCACTGTATTTGATCAGTTTTGTTAATGATATCGGACATCTTAAATCGATTTCCCCGGCGTTTTCGGCATTTTTTTCAATGACGATGATTCCGGTCGGATTCAATGGATTTATGGAGTAATCAAACAAGCGGTGTTCTATAATCTTGTATCCTAATTCCACTGCCGTGGCATGCAACCCGGTAACATAGCCGTGCTCATTCATTCGTTTCTTTGCCGGTTCATCGGCAAATTCATAAGCCGGCTCAAGCAGAACCAGGTATTTGCCCGTTACTCGGTACAATTCCTGTAATGCTTCTTTTTCATTGCCTCCATTTGGTTCTAAGGAGTGAGAAGTATAAACAATATCAACAGAATTATCCGGTAGTGGTATTTCAAACAAATTCGCTGTAAACAAGTTCGTTTCCTGCAAATTGAACTCGTTTAAAAATTCTTTGGCAAATTTGAGTCTGGACCATGAAATATCAAATCCCAGTACGTGGGACGTTTTTTTTGTCAGGTTTCCGACCACAAAATTCAAGGTTGTGCCTTCACCAACACCTGCTTCCATTATTGAATCAAAAGTCCCTAAACGCTCAATTACATTTGTTAGTGAAGCACAGTAGTTTTTTTTGAATTCCGGATTCTGTGAAAACCCTTTGATGTAAGACCCGGATTGAAAATCATAACTTATAAGAATATCCTCAACAGTATTTTGCTTATTGCCACTGATTGATTTGAGATATGTAATAATATTTTCTCCTTTCGAATAAATCTCTTTAATTTTTACAAGTTGTCTGAATTTTTCCATTTTAGCTTTATCTTTCAATTAATCGGTAGCTGATGCAGCATCCAAAGTTAACAAAATAGCTCCATCATATTTTCAGGTTTTGATAATCCTGTAAATCCGAATTTACGATACAATCCGTGTGCATCGGAAGTCGCCAAACGTAAAACTTTTACCTTGCTCAATGCTTCGTGTTCCAACATATATTTTATCAGAATCTTTGAAAATCCTTTTCCCTGGTATTTTTCATCAATAAACACATCCATGATATAAGCAAATTGTGCATAATCTGTTACTACACGCGCATAACCGATTTGTTTTCCGTTGAGGTAAACACCAAAGTTGAGCGAATTTTCGATACAGGTAAGCATCGTTTCCAGGCTTCTGTCCTTTGCCCAGTAAGTTTTTGAAATAAATGCCGTAATGTATTCGGGGTCCAGCCTGCTTTTTTCCGTTGAAATGATCAGATTTTCCATATTCTAAAATAATGTTTAACTGCAAATCGTGATTTCATTTAACGCCAAAAACAAGGAGTTATTTTTTCAAAACTCAAAGAGGGGAAAAACAACAAGCTGCCCGATCGAAGTCAGACAGCTTTTTTTGAGGTTTACCAACTATAAGCATTAATCCGCAATCTGAACGGATTTTGTAACAACGGTTCCGTCTGTATATATCAATGATAAATAATACATTCCAGGCGCCAGATTTCCGTTTAAAAATTCAAATCCCATTTGAGTTTTGGCATATGTTGCCGGAATTTCTTTTCCCGTAAGATCTCTTAAATTCAGCTGCTGAACCCATTGATTCGGAACATACACTTTGAAAGAACCTTTACCCGGATTCGGATAAATACTGAACCCATCTTTTTCAATTTGCTCTATTCCCAATTCACCGGTTATCATCGCGTTTGCAGCTGCAAAGACATTCGGCAGCGGCCCGATTTTTTCTGTAACCGGAAAATCTCCTGCAACCTGTGGTTTTCCGGTACTCACGAGCAAATCTCTGATCGTATTCACTGTTAACCTGTTTCCATTATGCTCTTCATTCAATGATTGCAGTAAAGCCACAGCACCAACAACGATGGGCGAAGCCCCGGAAGTTCCGCCGAAGGTATTGCTGTAATACTGATTTTCTCCTTCAGCAGAATAAGCCGTTCCATAACCGGTTGTCACAACTCCTTCTCCATTTCCCTGAACATCAATTCTGCTTCCGTAATTGGAGAACCACATTCTGGAACGTGGCGTATCATCCAAACCAACGGCTCCTGCTCCAACCATAATCGCTTCCGACCAGTTTTCCTCCAGGAAAGGATAATGTCCGTTATTATCCATACCAAACATCGGGTGATCGAGGTTTCTGTTACCGTTTCCTGCAGCTTCTACTACAATGATTCCGTTTCCGGAAACCAACTGAATGGCATCGTAAAAAGGTTCATACCATTCAACCGGTGCATAACCTTCTTCCGCTGTTCCTTCAAATGCCACAGTCTGTTGCTCAATCAATACGATGTCTCCTTCTCCCAATTCCGTTAACGTGCTGATTAAAGCTTCTTCCAGGTAATAAGCCATATCAACATAGGCTCCGGCAAAAAACAATTGACTTTCGTGAGCAATTCCGGTTGTTCCGTTTCCGTTATCCAGGGAAGCAATTTCACCCAATACAGCTGTTCCATGATCGTTTCCAAAACCAGGATCTTCCGGCGTCGGACCGATAATCGTAACCTGGGGTAAATCCGCGTGATTCATATTGAACTGATATTCGATATCACAGATTTTGATTCCTGCTCCATGGTTGTTATACGTATTCCAAAATTCCTCTGCGTGAATTCCCGGATTCTGATCGAACAAATAAATCTGTGTAGATTGAAGATTCGGCACAGCCGGCGTGCTTAATGTTGGAGGAACGCTCACATATTTGATATGCAAAAGACTTTTTAATTCCTTTTTCACCGTTTCCAGATTCACTCCCTCGTTTACATGAAACTCAAATAAGGTCTTCGGATTCGACAGGTTCTTTTTCAGTCGCTGCTTCGCTTTTTCGTAATATTGATCTAAAAGTTGCGGATCTATCGAATAAAACGGTTCCCAATGACCATATTGTTCCAAAACTTCTGTACCAGGATATGAATGATTTTCAATCATCAATTTTCCGGAATTTGCTGAAACACTTAGCTGATCTTCAAACTTGACATGTAAAATCCGCAAAGCGGATTTCTGTGCGGAAACAAAAAAGGAACTTGCTGATACCAGGATGAGTAGTATTACTTTCATAAGCCTATTTTTCTCAATGCTAGTGAATTATTCCTAACTATTCTCAAATAAAACCTGTAACCGTTCAAATATTGAGGGAAGTGTATTCGGACTTCTTTAAAGTGGTGTTTGATCCGCGAAGCGGAATTTTTCGAAAAAATAAGGGGTAATAAGCACTCAAAACAAATTGCACTGTTTTGAACGTTTCTGTTTAAAGCATTTTAATCCGGTTCGTCAGTTCATCTCTGTATGAACCACCGATCGGGATCAATTTGCGGTCGTTTTCCAACTGTAAATTCGGGAAATCAATAGACGCAATTTTGTCCAGGCGAACAATAAACGAACGATGCACGCGAATAAACTGGTCGGTTCCCAATTTTGTTTCGATATCCTTCATGGTTGAATGGATCGTGTATCTTGTTTCATTGGTGTTAATAACTACGTAATCTTTCAGAGCCTCAATGAAATAAATATCGTGCATATTCAATTTCACCAATTTGCTGTTCGATTTCACAAAGATGAACTCATTGAGGGAATCTTTTTCTTTATTTTCAACCAAAGAGTACAGCATATCGCGTTCACGCTCAACTTCCTGCTCTTTTTTATGTTTATAAAGTGCCATTTCAATGGACGTATGCAGATCAATTTCTTTGAATGGCTTTAAAATATATCCGTAAGGTTCTGTGACTTTTGCTTTCGATAAAGTTGCTTCGTCGGCGTAAGCTGTCAGATAAATGACAGGAATGGAGTATTGATTTCGGACGATTTCTGCGGTTTCAATTCCGTTCATTTCGCCCTTCAACATGATGTCCATTAAAACAATATCCGGCTGATTTGCTTCGAGTAATTCAAGTGCTTTTTCCCCTGACGGCGCTGCACCAATCACCTGATATCCAAGCTTTTTCAAACTGGATTGGATATCCTTCGAAACAATGAATTCATCTTCTACAACTAATACATTAGCCTTCGTCATTCTTTACAGCTTTGGATTCAAAAGTAATGAAAATTGCCATTTAATCACTATCTCTTACAATTATTTCATAGACGCATTACTTTCGTTCGTCTATTCGAATATAAACTTTAACTATGAATTGTCCAAATTCATCTTCAAAAGGGGAAGAGATAATAAAAAGAATAAAAGATTTATTTAAAAAGAATTTTACTATATCTATTAGGGGTGTTAATTCGTGTAAAACTTTCAATGGAATGATTCGTTTTTTAAACTTATGAGTCATTTAGGTCGATTTATTGACAATGAATACCTCCCTTTTGAACTTCTGTCACAAGAGTTTATGTAGATATGAACAAATAGTGTGGAATTGTTAATGTGGATAAAATAGTTTGTTTTCGGTCTGTTAATATGTGTTTAACATGATGATAAGATAGCGATAAAAACACCAAACTTTTTGATGCTTAATCCGGAAACTTGTACATATGATTAAATAGTTGGGATATCCTAGAAATACTTGTTGATTTTTTCTAACAGATATTGACAATTGAAACACAAAGACTGTGTATAACTACTTTTCAAAATCCATTATAAATCAATGGTTTAAGTTCAACCTGTTTTTCTTATTGTTAATTGATTGTACCATTTGTTGATAAGGTGTAACTTTGGCAAAACGTTTATATTTATGTCTCAAATTATTCCAATCGGAGCGGACCACGCAGGATTTCAATTGAAATCAAAAGTTATTACCCATTTAGAATCATTGGGTTACCAGGTAAAAGATTATGGTTGCTACAGTGAAGAAAGTATTGATTATGCAGATTTCGGGCATCCGGTTGCCGATCATGTGGAAGCAAATGAAGGTTCGAAAGGAATTGTGATTTGTGGAAGTGGAAACGGGATTAACATGACTGTTAATAAACACCAGGGGATTCGTGGGGCACTTTGCTGGAAAAAGGAAATTGCACAGCTGGCTCGTGAACACAACGATGCGAATATTCTGACATTACCTGCCCGCTTTGTTTCCGTGGAAGAAGCACTTGAAATGGTGGATATCTTCTGGAACACTGCTTTTGAAGGCGGAAGACACTTGAATCGAATCAATAAAATCCCGGTTTGTAAGTAATGTAAAATTGATAATGGAGAATTGAAAAGCTGTGTTTGTTTTCAATTTTAAATTATTAATTCTCAATTGAATAAGTATGAAAAGAATTCTCAGCATTTTATTTTCAGGCACTTTGCTTGTTTCCCACTCTCAGGAAGTCGATTTAGCTAAAAAATACAGTACCTATATAAATGAAGCAGATTTAAAAAAGAATCTGTCGGTCATTGCTTCAGACGATTATTTGGGAAGAGAAACCGGAAAACAAGGTCAGAAAATGACAGCTGAGTTTTTAACAGCCTATTTCAAAAAACTGGGTTGTGGCTTTGCTCCGGGAATGACCGGTTATGAACAACACTTTGATGTGATTGAAAGTACGCCGGGAGGAACCCTGAGTTTAAATGATCTGAATTTGAAGTTCAAAACAGACTTTATTTACTACGGATCCAAGTTGCGGGTGAGCCTGGATAACCTTCCTGTTTATAGTGTGGAACAATTAGCTCAGGCAGAAGAAAAACCATGCTATATGATATATGTCATGAAAAGCATGGAAGTACGTAAGGAAGTCTCAGCTTTGAAAAAGGAATTACCGAGACATGTAAAGGGAATAATCCTGGTTTCAGATAAGTATGATTCCTTGTATGAATACCTGGAACATTACGTGACAACCAAGACGATGTACTTGCCGGATCAGAGAAAGAAAGAAGATTTTCCGATTTTATTTGTGAAAGATGCTGCTATTTCCGGGTTGAAAAATAAATCCAATGCATTCCTGTTCGGAAAAGGAAAGTTCAAGGCAAAAGCAAACCCGAAACCACTCTTCACCTTAAATGCTGAATTGAATACACAGGAAGAGCGATTGACGAGTTCAAATGTCCTTGCTTATATAGAAGGAAGTGATCCAGTGCTTTCAAAAGAAGTGGTGATCATTACAGCTCATTACGACCACATTGGTGTAGACAATGGAGTAGTTTTCAACGGAGCAGATGATGACGGAACCGGAACAGTTGCTTTATTGGAATTGGCAGAAGCTTTTATGGCAGCAAAGAAAAATGGTGAAGGACCAAAAAGATCCATCCTGATCATGCCCGTTTCGGGTGAAGAAAAAGGATTGCTTGGTTCGGATTATTACTCTTCACATCCTGTCATTCCGTTGGGAAATACAGTTGCAGATCTGAATATTGATATGATCGGTCGAAATGATATTGCACACGAAAAGGACACGAATTATATCTATATCATCGGCTCAAATATGTTAAGCGACGGACTTCATGAAGCAAACGAAAGAGCTAATGAGAAGTATACACGGATCAAACTGGATTATAAATTCAACAGCTTATCGGATCCGAATCAGTTTTATTACCGTTCAGACCATTACAATTTTGCAAAGCACAGTATTCCGGTAATTTTCTATTTCAGCGGAGTGCACGAAGATTACCACCAGGCAACAGACGATGTGGAAAAGATCATATTCTCAAAGGTGGAGAAAGTAGCAAAATTAGTCTTCTTTACTGCCTGGGATCTTGCAGATGCTGCGAAAAGAATTATGGTAAATCATTAAAGGATCAATTCTGTTTTAGTTTTACCACATAGGAACATAGGTAGCATAACCAAAGAAACGCAACTAAAGCATCATGTTTTCTATGTGAACTACTGTGGTTGGAAACTCTTAATTGATTCCAAGCAAAGATTCGATTAGAGCATTCGTTTTCTTCACATACTCGTCGTAAACTTCTCCGGTTCCCGGACCGTTGAATCCGGTGTGAATGCGCTTCACTTCCCCGTCTCTTCCGATGTAAATAGATGTTGGGAAAGAGATCACTTCATTGAGCATTTTAAACTGTTCTGAAGCAATTCCTTTGGAAGCTTTTCCGCCTACAAGAAATGTAAAATCCAGGTTTTTACGTTGTTTTAATGTAAGAATCTTTTTAGCCTGTTCTTCAAATGAATCGGTAGCTTCATAACCAATTGAAATGATCTCCAATCCTTTTGAGTGATACTTATCGTAAAGTTCCTTGTAGTAATTTGTTTCATCCATACAATTCGGACACCAGGTTCCCATGATCTGAACAATTATGACTTTTCCTTTGGTTTGCTCATTCGGAAACTGGTAATCTTTTCCGTCAACGGTTTTCAGATTGAAGCTGAATTCTTTGGAATCGGGTTTTAAATTGGTAATGGAATCCGGATCTCTCAGTTCGAAATTCGGATTGTATGTTGCTGCAAAATCCGTTGAATAATGTTTTCCGCTATAGAAAAAACCTTGTATTCTATGATCCTTCAACGTTCCGTTCAACAGGAAAGCATGAGAACCGTCGAAAGCAGACAAGTAGAATTTAGAACCTTCAATATAACCTTCCAGGAAACGATAATCGCCGGTTTCAGTTCGGAAAGTTCCTGTAATGTGATTCTGATTTTGAGAGATAATTCCCAAAGCATCTTCCTGGTCTTTGGTTTCAGGAGAAAAATGAGTTTCCCATTTTCCATTCAGATTTCCGCTCACTTCTTCCTTTTTTCGTGGTTTTGGATTGAAATTAGCGAAAAAGGGAATTTTGTAATTAACACCTTTGTTGTAGTTAAACCAAAAACCTCTGATTTCTTTCTTCTTATGAGTGATAAAACGCAACTCAGAATCAAAGCTCGGAAAAGGAAGAATGATTGTATCACCTTTGTTAATTCCATTCGTTAATTCGATTCGTTCTTCAGCATTGTTTACAACTAAAAGAAGCCTTTTCTGCTTTTTTTCTACCGTTAAATGAACGGGTAATTGTGTTGTTTCGTTTAATTGAAGGTATGCTGAATAAGATCCTGGAGTAAGCGAAATCTTTTGAGAGTATGAGCATGTTGCTGAAAAAGAACCCAGTAACAAAAAGGCAAGCTGTAATTTCATGGAGTGTTAAAGTAGCAATAAAGTTAATTTTTTATTTGGAAGAATTTCTACTAATGCAACCTTTTTTGGTAGTTTAGAGTCTATTGATACAGCAAGTGCTATGGAAGATTTAACATTGGTAAATGAATGCGCCAAAGGAAATTCAAAAGCACAGCGAGCGTTGTTTGATAAGTTTGCCCCCAAAATGTTGGCTGTATGCCAGCGTTACCTGCGAAACAACCAGGAAGCTGAAGACGTATTACAAGACGGTTTTGTAAAGGTTTTTCAGAAGATTGTGGATTTCAAAATGGAAGGATCTTTGGAAGGGTGGATTCGAAGAATTATTGTGAATACGGCTTTGGATACCATTCGGAAGAATAAGAAATTATTGGATGATGTTCAGGTTGAAGAAGTTCAATACAAAGTATCTTTTACGGACCATCAGTTTGATGGAATGGATCTGGCACAGTTAATGAAGTTGATTAATGATATGCCGGATGGATACAGAGTGGTCTTTAACATGTTTGCAATAGAAGGTTATTCACACAAAGAAATAGCAGATACATTGGGAGTAACGGAGAATACCTCCAAATCACAATACTCGCGTGCACGAGCTTTTCTACGCACTCAATTAGAATTATTAGAACGTGATTGAAAAAGATAATATACAAGAACTGTTTTCGAAAGCTTTTGAAAACCAAACCTCTGCGGTAAGACCGGAGTTGTGGGCTGGTGTTCAGGCGAAGATGGCCGCTGCAGGAGTTGCTTCAACAGCTGCTGTTGCAACGAAGGGTCTTTCTGCTTTAACGAAATGGATCATTGGCTCAGCTGCGGTAGGAACTGTGGGTGTGGTCACAACTGTTATTGCTTTGAATTCCGGAGAGGAATCTGTCAATCAAAAAGAACAGAAGCCTCAAAAAGAATCTGTGAAAGTAGCTGCTGCTACGGAAGAAGCTTCCGGTGAGCACACACTACAGATAAATACTCCGGCGAATTCAGGCAAGAAAGAAACTGCTGAAAATCAAAACACAATCATTTTAAATAAAGAAACCCAGGAGAATAAAGATTTACTTCCGTATGATTTAAAATTAGCTGAGGAGACACATCCTGCAGATAAGAAAATTGAACCGAAATCGGAAGATAAAAAAGGTGCTGAACCGACCAATAAATCGGTAGTTGACGATAAAAAAGCAAACCCTGCTCCGGCTGGAAGCGGAATATCAAAAACTCCGGATAATAAGGCAGTTGAGAACCCGAAAAAATATCCTGAAAATACAAATGATCCGGTTTTTGCTGCTTTAGAAGCAAAGGTTACAAAATTCCCGACAATATTTACTCCTAATGGAGAGGGAACAAACGATATCTATTTTGTAACAGCTGAGAATATTGATGATTTTATTATGGTAATAATTGACCAGAATAACCGTGAAGTTTTCAGAACAAACATTCCTGGCGAAGCAAATGGTTGGAATGGAAGGGATAAAGGTGGTAATGAGGCTCCAAGCGGAAGCTATGCAGCAATTGTTACTGGAAAAGATCAAAACGGAAAAAGCTTTAGAGATATTCAACTATTTGAATTAAGACGCTAATAATTACACACATAAACTGAAACAAAGTGGAAAAAGAGAGCACTCGTCATTTGGCGGGTGCTTTTTTGTTGGTTTAAAATAGATTGATTATCAATTATTTAAACTTATTTATGTAATGTTGAACTTGAAGCTTGTCCCAATATTGGGAAATGGGGACATTGCGAATTTGAAAAAATGAAACACTTCTGAAAAACAGGAAGATAGAAACAAAAAAGCTCCGTATTATACGAAGCTTCCTGCCGGGTTTATTCGGCAAAAACATAAGTAATATAGAGCGGGAAATAAAAAAGCGCTACATGTGTAGCGCTTTTTCGGAGGTCTCGTCCGGATTCGAACCGGAGTGCACGGTTTTGCAGACCGGTGCCTAACCACTCGGCCACGAGACCGTATTGTGCGGGCAAAAATAGTAAATATTTCTTTAATCTACCAAGTTCCCGACTCAATAATAATTGCAACGTTGTCCACATCTCCGTTAATGGGAGGGCAAATCTTGGTAACTTTTACACGAAATCCGATTAACCCTTTGATTTCCTGTTCCATGCGTGAAACAATGCGCTGACCCACGTGTTCGATTAATTTCGAACGAATAGCCATTTCCTGTTCCACGATTGCATTGATATGAACATAATCAATCGTCTGACTCAATTCATCACTCTGGGCTGCCTGTTGAAAGTCGGTTTTCATGTGAACATCTACCAGGTAGTTTCCACCGATTTTTCCTTCCTCCTCCAGGCATCCGTGAAATGCGTAGAGCTTAATTCCGTTTACTTCTATAATGTGTTTCATCCTAGTTTTGCCAATCCGTCGTTCATTCGGTTCAAACATTCAGCCTTTCCAAGATAAGCTGCAATTTCAAACATAGAAGGCCCCATTCCTGCTCCTGTAACCAATAAACGGAACAAAGGAAGTACAGCGCCAATTCCTAAGTATTTCTCTTCTAAAAACGCTTTAAATGCGGTCTCAACGCTGTTTGCATCGAAGTCAGAAAGTGCCTCCAGTTTGTTTTTCCATTCGGTCATCAATGCTGCGGATTCTGGCTTCCATTTCTTTGAAACGGTCTGCTCATCGTATGATTCCGGCTTGTGGATCAGGTAAGAACCTTCAGTCATCATATCTTTCACAAACGTTGCGCGTTCTTTCATCAATTTACAGAAAGCTTCCAAACGTTCTTCCGAATCCGTTAAGTTGAATTGTTCTTTTAATAAACGAGCCAATTCCTTTTCAGAAGTGTTTTTCAAATATTGTTGCTGGAACCATTTTGTTTTGTCCGGGTCGAATTTTGCTCCGGCTTTCCCTACTCTGTCTAAAGTAAATGCCTGGATCAATTCATCCATGGAGAAGATCTCCTGTGTAGTTCCCGGATTCCATCCTAAGAAAGCAAGCATGTTGATAAATGCTCCTGCGAAATATCCGTTTTCACGATATCCGGAATACAACTCACCTTCAGCCGTTGTCCAGTTTGCCGGGAAAACAGGGAATCCTAAACGATCTCCATCTCTTTTGGAAAGTTTTCCGTTTCCGTCAGGACGTAATAACAAAGGTAAATGAGCGAATTGTGGAGCTTCCCATCCAAATGCCTGGTACAACATAATGTGCATCGGTGCGGATGGCAACCACTCCTCTCCACGGATAACATGCGAGATTTTCATCAAATGATCATCCACAATATTCGCCAAATGATAAGTTGGCATTCCGTCGCTTTTAAATAACACCTTGTCATCCAGGTTGTTCGTGTTTACAACAACCCATCCACGGATAATATCTTCGAAACGAACATCTTGATTACGAGGCATTTTGATACGGATCACATATGGATCGCCTGCATCCAAACGTCGTTTTACTTCATCAGCCGGAAGCATCAGAGAGTTTTTCAGATTTGTACGAGTCACGCTGTTATATTGCCAGTTCGGCATCCCCATTTGTTTTGCCTGCTCACGAACAGCTTCCAGTTCTTCAGGAGTATCAAATGCATAATAAGCTTTGTCATTTGCAACCAAATCTTCTGCAAACGGACGATACATTTCTTTTCGTTCACTTTGAATATACGGACCGTATTCTCCTCCGATTCCCGGACCTTCATCCGGAATAATTCCACACCAGTTCAAAGAATCCATGATATACTCCTGAGCACCAGGAACAAAGCGGGTCTGATCAGTATCCTCGATACGAATGATAAAGGTTCCGTTAGTGTGTTTTGCGAAAAGATAATTGTAAAGTGCTGTCCGAACACCTCCCATGTGTAAAGGTCCTGTTGGGGACGGTGCGAAACGAACGCGTACGTTTGACGAACTCATGCTTGTAAATTTTATGCAAAAGTAATTAAATAATGACCTGATTCCGCAAAATAGGCTAAGGTGAAAATTAGGAAAGATTAACCTTTTTTAAGAGTAAAGTGTACAGGCTCTTAGAATTTGAAGAAGACGTTCTGTATGAACTTTTCTACTTTAGTAAGTTATTCTTATAAGAATTGTTTTTATGTCAGCTTTTGATCGCTTAATTGAACAAATAGACGCCTTCATCCGGAAGTATTACAAGAGTGAAATCCTGAAGGGTGTATTGATCGTAACAGGCTTTTTATTAGCCTCCTGGCTAACGGTGAGCGTGATGGAATATTTTGGTCGTTTTCCAAGTTCCGTTCGATTGATCCTGTTGCTTTTATTTATCGGAACGAATGGCTATTTGCTGGTTCGTTATTTTGTTCTTCCGTTCATGCGTTTGTATTCGTTCGGAAAGCGGATTAACCGTACACAGGCTGCGCGTATCATCGGATCGTTTTTCCCGAATGTTTCCGACCGTTTGTTGAATACCCTTCAATTGAATGAAATCGTTAACGAAGACGACAGAAGTTTTGAATTGATCCGTGCAAGTGTTTCACAGCGCTCGAATGAATTGCTGGCCGTGAAGTTTGAAGAAGCGGTTCGTTATGAAGATTCAAGAAAGTATTTAAAGTATGTGATTCCGATTATATTGATTTTCGGAGCCGTAGCAATCTTCACTCCGGGCTGGATCACGAAAGGATCATCGAATGTGGTGAACTTTTCAAAAGCACAGGAAGCTCCGTTTGACTTCCATTTGGTGGGTAAGAAGGATCGTTTGAAAGAAGGAAGCTCATACAATGTAGAAGTAGATATTACAGGAATGTATGTTCCGGAACACGTTTTCCTGGTTTCGAATCGTGGTCGTTACAAGATGAATAAGGTTCGCAAGAATCGTTTGTCCTTCCCTATTGAAAATTTGAAATCTGATTTGGTATTTCACTTTGAAAGTGAAGGGTTTGAATCAAAAGAATTCCTGGTAAAAGTATTGGGAAATTCTTCTTTGGGAAAAGTGGTCGCAACACTTCACTATCCGAAATATTTAAAGAAGAAAGACGAACGCTTATTGAATATTGCGGATCTGGATTTACCGGAAGGAACGAAAGTAGACTGGAGTGTAGAGGCCAGAAATGTAAGCTGGTTCAAAGTTTTTGGAAAGGGATTCTCCAAGCGGTTTGAAAGTGGCAACGGAGAATTTCAAAACACCTTTAAAGACGATGAAAACCTGAACTTCGTGTTGAAGAACAAGGATTTGAATTCCCTCGACACATCAAATATTCAGGTGCATGTGATTAAAGATGCCTTTCCTTCCATCCTGGTTTCTGAAAGTGTTGATTCGGTGAAAACCTCTGTGCGCTTATTCGAAGGGTTGATCTCAGACGATTACGGTCTGACTTCATTGTACTTCTTGTATACAATCAAGAAGAAAGACGGAAGCGAATTGAAGCGAAAAATGCTGGTTGATAAGTACAGTTCTACGAATGACAAGTTTTCATTCGCGGTAGATTTCAGCAGAGACAACATTGGCGTGGAAGACAAAATTTCTTACAACTTTTTAGTGTATGACAACGATGGTGTGAATGGTTCGAAAAGCACTTCTTCCCAGAACTTCGTATATGAATTGCCGACGCTTACCAACCTGAACGACAAGCGGGATGAAGTTCAGAAGGAATTGAAAAACGCGTTGACAGACGTTTATAAAAAGACAGAACAATTTCAGAAGGATGTGAACAAGCTTCAAAAGTCGTTGATGAACAAGTCAAAAAGTGACTTTAAAAACATGGAGCAGGTTCAATCGTTGAAACAGCAACAACAATCGCTTCAGGAAGAATTGCAGGCGATCAAGGATAAATTGGATG
Source organism: Fluviicola sp. (assembly GCF_030151805.1). GTDB lineage: Bacteria > Bacteroidota > Bacteroidia > Flavobacteriales_D > Crocinitomicaceae > Fluviicola. The sequence goes on along the minus strand of NZ_JASLCN010000069.1, from coordinate 5,351 downwards.
CGAGCAATCAGGAAAAGAATAAACTGAGTGAACAAGATGAAGAATTGTTGAAGCAGCAAGAGTTGATTGAAGAACTTTTGAAAGAAGTTATGGATGACGAATTGAAAAAGTTGTTGGACGATTTGGAGAAGTTGATGGAGAAAAACGATCAGCTTCAAATGAAAAATGAAACCCAAAAGCTCGATGCATCCAGTGATGAAATGAAAAAGCAATTGGACCGCACGATGGAAATGTTGAAACGTTTACAAGTGAATGAGAAGATTGATGATTTGGAGAAGGAGTTGGATCAATTGGCTGAAGAGCAGGAAAAGTTAGAGAAAGACGTTAAAAATGAAAAGCTGAATGAGAAGGAAGCATCGAAGAAACAGGAAGAGTTGAACAAGAAGTTCGATGAGTTGAAGAAGGATATGCAGGAACTTCAAAAGCTGAATGAAGAATTGGAACGGCCAATGCCATTGGATTCGTTTGACCAGGAGCAACAAGAGATTTCAAAAGAAATGAATGATGCAAAAAGCAAACTGGATCAGGGGAAGAAAAGCAAAGCGGGAGAAAGCCAGAAAAGTGCTGCTCAGAAAATGAAAGAGCTTTCAGATCAGTTGAACAACCAACAGGAATCTGCAAACAAAAAGCAGAATGAAGAAGACATGAGTTTGATTCGTTTGTTGTTAGAGAACTTAATGTCTTTGAGTTTCGATCAGGAATATGTGATGAACAAATTCGGAAAGGTGAAAGACATGGATCCTTACTATAATAAGTTGGGAAGAAAACAGCGAAGTATCATGGATGACAACAAATTGGTGGAAGACAGCTTGATGGCTTTGGCAAAAAGACAAACCAAAATTGCTCCGTTTATCGACAAGGAATTGAAAGATATCCGTTCAAACTTCGGGTTGATTACAGATGAAATCGGTGAACACAATCGTAGAGGCTTGCAGCAACATCAGCAATATGTGATGACGAGTTACAACAACCTGGCACTGATGTTGAACGAAAGTCTGCAGGCAATGCAGCAGCAAGCACAACAGCAAAAGCCTGGTTCAGGTTCGTGTGATAATCCTGGTGGAGCTGGACAGAAACCAAGCGGTGGTCAGATGTCGCCCGGAGATATGAAAGAAATGTTGAAGAAGCAATTGGAACAAATGAAGAAAGGTCCGAACCCTGGGGGGAAACAACCTGGTGATAAACCGGGAGAAGGAACGCAGGGAATGCCCGGATTGGGAAATAAAGAGATTGCAAAGATGGCTGCTCAGCAAACAGCGATTCGTCAGCGCTTAGAGCAATTGCGAAATGAAATGAACAAAGACGGACAAGGAAAGGGAAATCAATTGAACCCGTTGATCAAGGAATTGGAACAACAGGAGAAAGATTTGATCAATAAGCAATTCTCTCCGGAGATGATTCGTCGCCAGCAGGATATTTTGACACGGCTTCTGGAAAGTGAGAAGGCATTGAAGGAAAGAGGCTTCGAAGAGAAAAGAGAATCAATTTCCGGAAAAAACATCAATTATGGTAACCTTATTCGATTTGATGAGTATAAGCGTAACAAGCTTGGACAAGTTGAGTTGTTGCGTGCTGTAGATCCTTTGTTAACGAAGTACTACAAAGACAAAGCAGGTAAATACTTCAACCAGTTCTAGTGAACGTAGAACATTAAATGAATAGAATGAAAGAAGGGTTTACTTTAATTGATTCGTTAAGCATTCCTTCAGAATTGAATAATTTGCCGGTTGTCGAATCTATGATCGACAAAGCGTGTCAGACTATTGGAATAGATGAAGACATGTATGGTAATGTTTTGATAGCGGTAACAGAAGCGGTGAACAACGCGATTATTCATGGAAACGCCATGCATACTTCTAAAGAAGTGAAGCTGGAGTTTTATGAAACAAGTGATGGTTTCGGTTTCAGAATATGTGATGAAGGAACCGGTTTTGATCATGGACATCTCCCCGATCCTACCGCCCCTGAGAATATTGAAAAGGAAAATGGACGAGGGATTTTTCTGATGCGCAATCTGGCTGATGAAGTTTCTTTCAATGATTCAGGAAATGAAGTGAACGTTTTTTTTAATAAGTAATGGTAGAAGTTTTTTTTGAAGATATAGAAGAAGTTCCGGGTGTCAACCCGGAATTTTTGTTTGCATGGTATACCAATGTGTGTTCGGTTGAGAAGAAACAATTGGGAGATTTGTCCGTGATCTTTTGTTCGGACGAACATTTATTGGAGATGAACAAGGAGTACTTGCAGCACGATTATTACACAGATATTATCACGTTTGATTATACGGAGGGTGATTTGGTTTCGGGCGATTTGTTTATTAGTGTTGACCGGGTTCGGGATAATGCGGATCAATTCGATTCGGTTTTTCAGGATGAACTTCATCGGGTTTGTATTCATGGTTTATTGCATTTATGCGGATACAAGGATAAGTCAGAGGCTGATGAAGAATTGATGCGCTCGAAAGAAAATGAAATGTTGCTGTTGCGTGAGTTTCACGTGGAACATTTGAAAAACTAAATTGAGTGGCACGGATTTGTTTCACGTGGAACATGATTTGTTTTGTGAAATTTTCCAGTGTGAGTAAATCGAAAAGAGATTGGTTCAAGGAAATGTTAATGTTACGTAAGTTTCACGTGGAACATTTGAAGGCTTGGAGGGATGATAGTAATTTTGTTCCACGTGAAACATGAAATAGTATGTTGAAGAATTATGATGTCATTGTAGTTGGTGGTGGACACGCCGGTTGTGAGGCTGCGAATGCAGCTGCGAAACTGGGTTGTTCCGTGTTGTTGGTTACAATGAATATGAATACAATTGCTCAGATGAGTTGCAATCCTGCCATGGGTGGAGTTGCGAAAGGGCAAATTGTTCGTGAGATTGATGCGCTGGGTGGTGGATCCGGAATTGTTTCGGATTTGTCCGCGATCCAATTTCGAATGCTGAATCGTTCGAAAGGTCCGGCTATGTGGTCTCCGCGAACTCAAAATGATCGAATGAAGTTTGCTGAGGAATGGCGCTTGCTTTTGGAGCGAAATCTGAATGTGGACTTTTGGCAGGATATGTCGAATGGATTGATCGTTGAAAATGGAAAAGTTGTCGGAGTTCGTACTTCGATGGGAATGTCTATATATGGTAAGTCGGTTGTTTTGACGAATGGAACATTCCTGAACGGATTGATTCATTTGGGTGAAAAACAATTTGGCGGTGGACGAATCGGCGAAAAAGGTGCCACCGGGATCACAGAAGATTTGATCGCGATGGGATTTGAAGCCGGAAGAATGAAGACCGGAACACCTCCAAGAATTGATGGTCGTTCCCTGGATTATACCAAAATGGAGCTTCAGGACGGAGACGAAAATCCAAGCAAGTTTTCTTATGGAAACACAGAAGCATTAAAAATCCAGCGAGCTTGTCATATCACGTACACTTCTACCCTCACACACGATTTGTTGCGTGAAGGCTTTGATCGTTCTCCGATGTTCAATGGGGCGATCAAAAGTAGTGGTCCGAGATATTGTCCAAGTATTGAAGATAAGATCAATCGTTTTGCAGACAGAGATCGTCATCAGATTTTTGTGGAGCCGGAAGGTTGGAATACAATCGAAATCTATGTGAATGGGTTTTCAACCAGTTTGCCGGAGGATGTTCAGCTTCGTGCTTTGCGTTCGATTCCTGGTTTCGAAGAAGCAAAAATGTTCAGACCAGGCTATGCAATCGAATACGATTACTTCCCTCCTACGCAACTAAAACACACGTTGGAAACAAAATTGGTTGAAGGATTGTATTTCGCGGGACAAATAAATGGAACTACCGGATATGAAGAAGCAGCTTGCCAGGGATTAATGGCTGGAATTAATGCTGCGTTGAAAGTTCAGGAAAAGGATCCGTTTATTTTATCCAGAAGTGAAGCTTATATCGGAGTTTTGATCGACGATTTGATTACGAAAGGAACTCAGGAACCATATCGTATGTTTACCTCGCGCGCGGAGTACCGCATTTTATTACGTCAGGATAATGCAGATGTTCGCCTAACTCCAATGGCTTTTGAACTAGGTTTGCAGGATCAGGATGCAATGGATCGTGTGAATAGAAAAGTAAATGCTGCAAAAGAATTAATCGGAGCGTTGCGCAAAGAAGGCGTTAGCCCGGATGTTGCAAATCCCGTGTTGGATTTGGTTGGTAGCTCTCCCCTTTCTCAACAGGTGAAATTAGCTTCTGTATTGACACGGCCGCATGTGACGATGGAACATGTTTTGAAAATGAGTCAGAGTGTTCGCGAGTTGGCTGATAAGTTACACGTGGAACATGAAGATGCTGTTGAGCAGGCTGAAATCCTGTTAAAGTACGAAGGATATATTGCTCGTGAAGAGGAAGTGGCACTCAAGCTTTCCCGTTTGGAAGAGGTTTCAATTCCTTCCACCATGGATTATAGTTTGTTGAAATCACTTTCTTCAGAGGCAAAAGAGAAATTAGGTAAGATTCGACCTGTAACCATTGGTCAGGCATCCCGTGTTAGTGGTGTTTCCCCCAGCGATATTTCAGTTTTATTAATTCATTTAGGAAGATAGTTTCACGTGGAACATTTAAACCAAGCAACTTGCCCCTCTTGCGGAGCACAATCTTTTAGTACATATCTAACGGTTAAAGATCACTTTCTTTCGAAGGAATCCTTTAAGCTGGATCTTTGCGATAACTGTCAATTGTTATTTACGAACCCGCGGCCAACCCTGGATCGTATTGGTGATTACTATAAATCGGAAGAATACGTTTCGCACAGTTCAACGAAGAAGGGAATCATCAATAGCGTATATGCAAAGGTTCGTTCTTATACATTGAAGAAGAAAATTGCTTTGCTGAAAGAATTAACTTCCGGTAAAGATTTGTTGGATATCGGTGCAGGAACCGGTCATTTTCTGGCGAAGGCAAAAGAATCCGGATTTCATGTTTTGGGTTTGGAACCAGATGAAGATGCGCGGAAAGTTGCTTTGTCTGAAAATGGAATTGAATTAAAGGACTTGAATTTGCTTCACCATTTGAATCAAAAGTTTCATGCGATTACCATGTGGCATGTATTGGAGCATGTTTATAACCTGCAGGAAGATCTGGAGAAGATTTCCTCCCTGGTAATTCAAGACGGCGTTTTGATTATTGCCGTTCCGAACTATACTTCTTTCGACGCTCAGTATTACAAAGAATATTGGGCGGCTTATGATGTTCCACGTCACCTTTATCACTTTTCTCCCAAGTCGATTATTCCTTTAGTTGAATCGAAAGGATTGAAATTTGAAAAAATGCTCCCGATGAAATTCGACAGCTACTATGTTTCGATGCTGAGTGAAAAATACAAGGGC
>NZ_JASLCN010000066.1 GCF_030151805.1 Fluviicola sp. | reverse complement strand
CGATTGATTCGTTAGGTGTGACGGCAACAAACTGTGATATTTACTACGGAGGAATTGACACGGCATACATTGATTCGATTTGGGCAAACGGAAATACCGTGAATGTCATTTGGAATATCGTAGATTCGAACGGATCTAACTTCGACACGACGAGCTATGTATTGAACAACGGAAACGGCGTTTACTGGTTGCAATTGAGCGTATTCTGTCCGAATAAATCCGTAGGAGAATACTTTGCAGTAACGGAAGCCATTTACTTCAACAACGGTTCGGTTTCTACGGCGGGATTGGCAGATTACAAGCAAAACTTGTTTGAAGTTTACCCGAATCCGACCAGCAACCAGGTTCACATCCATTTCTCCGGATCGGATGCGGAACTAACGGTTTACGATCTTCAAGGGAAAGTGGTCTTGAAAGATAGAATCCAAAACCAGAAAACGGTTTCTTTAGAGCATTTTGAGCGCGGAGTTTATTTGTTTGATTTCAAAAACTCAAACGGACAAAGTGTTCAGCGAGTAGTGAAGCAATAAGGAATCAACGTGTAATAAATTGAAAATCCGTGTGTCAACGAGACGCACGGATTTCTTTTTTATATTCGCAGCATGAAAAACTTGATCATTCTTCACGGAGCTTTGGGTGCGAAATCCCAATTCAAAGAGATTGCTGAGCAATTGAAATCGTATTTTGCGGTTCACAGTTTTGACTTTGACGGACATGGAGCAAAATCCGTTACCGAAAGTGAATATTCCATCGAAGGGTTTGCGCAAAATCTGCAGGATTTTATGCAGGAAAATGAAATTCATCGACCCTTAATTTTCGGTTACAGCATGGGGGGATATGTGGCCTTAAAATTAGAAAGCCGGAACCCGGGTTCATTTGAAAAACTGGTGACTTTGGGAACAAAATTTGACTGGACTCCCGAAAGTGCTGAAAAGGAATCGAAAATGCTGAACGCGGAGAAAATCGCGGAAAAAGTTCCTGCGTTCGCCGGGTATCTGAAATCGCTGCACGGAGAGGATCAATGGAAAAATGTGTTGGGGAAAACGGCTCAAATGATGTTGCGTCTCGGAAACAAACCGGCTTTAACAAATACTGATTTTGCAAAGGTCGGGATTCCGGTTCAGTTGCTCCGGGGCTCGAAAGATGTCATGGTTTCCGAGGAAGAAACCAGAAAGACTCAAGAACAACTTCCGCAGGCAGAATACCTGGAGATTCCTGATTGGCAACATCCGATAAACCTGGTTTCTCCGAAGGAACTGGTACAACAATTGTTAAGTTTGTATCTACCAGGGTAAATTGGCGTAACTTTGTAACATGAAAATCGAAATTTGGTCGGACATCATGTGTCCGTTTTGTTATATCGGCAAAAGACATCTGGAAACAGCGCTGAAAGCATTTCCGGAAGAACAGGTTGAAATTGAGTGGAAGAGTTTCCAATTGGACCCGGGAATTGTTCCCCAACCGGATAAGAATGTTTACGAATACCTGGCTGAACGCAAAGGCATGTCAGTGGAAGATTCTAAACAAATGCATGCGGGTGTTGTTGCCAGGGCAGCAGAAGTAGGCTTGGATTATCATTTTGAAAAAGCAGTCATTTCAAATTCATTTACAGCACATCGTCTGATTCAATTGGCGAAAACGAAAGGATTCGGAGATGCAATGGAAGAAACATTTTTCAAAGCATATTTCACGGACGGAAAAGATCTGAATGACAACGCAACGCTGATGGAATTAGCTGTCGGAGCGGGATTGAATGCGTTGGACGTGAAAGAGGTATTGGAAAACGAAGAGCTTTTTTCACAGGCAGTTAACAATGATATCGGCGAAGCACAGCAGATCGGAGTTCGTGGAGTTCCTTTCTTTGTTTTCGACAGAAAGTATGCTATTTCCGGAGCACAACCGATTGAGCATTTTGAAGAAACCATTCAAACGGTTTTGAATTCAAAATAAAGGATTCAGAATGGAAAGAAATAATAAAGCCGGGACAGGTCCCGGCTATTTTTTTATCTCGGAATTCGCAAAAACGAACTTATCTCACAATGAGCTTGTGTTTTTCGCCACTGTTGTTCAGGTTCACCCAATACATTCCCGATTCAAAAGATTGTGTATCCAATAAATAAGCTTCTTCCGAATTCAAGGTGGTTTCAAAAACGACTTTTCCTAACGCATTGTAGACGGAAAGAATCCGGATCGGTTCATCGGAAACAAGGTTTACCAAACCTTTATCGGCCGGATTCGGATAAATCTTTACCTGGTTGATTTTGGAACCGTTGTTTACCGAGCGAATATCGGATAAATGAAAAGAACCGTTTTGATCTACCGATTTCAATTGGTAATAAGAAATTCCTGAAGCTGGATTTTCATCGAATAACGCATAGTCAGTCGTCGCCTGGGAATTTCCCTGCGCAGCAATGCTTCCGATAGAAGACCAGTTTTCCCCGTCAGTTGATTGGAGTACTTCGAAATGACTGCTGTTGAATTCGCTGGCCGTTTGCCAGGTCAGAGAAACCTGTCTGTTTTCGGGCTGAGCATCAAAACTCACCAATTCTACAGGAAGCGGACTCACGGTGAAATCTTTTGTAGCAAGCGTATAATATCCGTCAAGAGAAAGAACTTGATTGTTGAAAACGATCTGATCCCCAATAATGGAGCTGGCACTTGCAACTTCTGTCCATGCACCCGTTTGTGTGGGACGATAAACCAAAATATAATTGGAAACAGGACCCAGGTTTACGCCCGCCATTCCTGCATCGCTCATGTCGAAAATCATGCTTGTAACGTTTGGTGTACCTGTATTCGTAACATCGATGTACCAGATGCGCTGCCAGCGGGAAACATTGGTGCCGCTTATTCCTGCAATGTCCGTCGTGATTTCGCTGTTTGTGGGGGAAGCATGACCGGCCAAAATGTAATCGTCGTTGTCTTGCCCGGAAACAGAGCGGATTCCAAGTCCGGCGCAGGTAGAAGGATCGAACTGTGGATTTGAATTTCCGTTTGCATCTCTCCCGATTCCGGCAACGTTTCTGTCGTAATTTCCGTTTGCAGGATTATCTCCGAGATAAACATCATTGGAGCTTAAGGGAATATCGTATTTCGCCGATAAGTGATTGTTGATGATGATGCGTTGTGCATCGTTCACTTTTGTGCGGTACATGATAATTTCTGAAATGTATCCGTTGAACGCACGCGGATCACCCAAGTGAGTTGCTCCGACCAACAGAGGCGAACTTTTATCCGCAACAAGTGAGCTGCTTTCAGTTGAAGTCATTTGAAGCTGCTCCTGGTCGAAAATGGTTGAGCGTTGAGCTGTTGCTAAATTCCCGTCAAAGAACACATCGTAGATCTTGTTCGTATTTGCAGTGTTCGCAACACTGTTGGAAAAGCGGTTATTGTCGTTATCAATATCAACAAACAATCTGTTTCCGGTATAGAAGAAGAGCATGAATGCCTCTTCGTTTCCTACATTGATGCGCTTACTGATAATGGATTGGGCATCTGAAAATCCCTTCATCCGGGTTACGGTGAAAAAGCTGTATCCGTTCGTATTGTCAAAAATGGAATTATCCGGGGTGGAGAAATAATCGTTCTGACCGGAAGAAGCCGCATTGTCGAATTCAATAGCGGGAAAACCGTTCATCAATGAGTTTACAAATGAAGGTTGTTGAGCAGTGGTTGATTGACCGAGAACAACCCCGTTTCCGGATTGATCTGTCCAGGTTGAAACGGCAGAACCATTTGTTGTGGTATTTGTACCGGCGTCAGCTTTCAGCC
>NZ_JASLCN010000041.1 GCF_030151805.1 Fluviicola sp. | reverse complement strand
GCGAAATCCGGAATGTTTTCATCAAACCGGTCAGGCGGAAAAGGAAACGATGATTTGTACATGTTTTCGATGGATAAACCCTTTTCATTTGCAAGAACGATTAAAATCAACGTCAAAGACGAGAAAGGAAACAAACTGAGCGGCGTTGCAGTCAAACTGAAAGATGAAAAAGGAAAAGACCTGGGAACGTTTACTTCCGATGAAAATGCAGAAGTGGTTTACGAAACGCCGGAAATCGGGAAGTTTCAATTTGATGGCGCGAAGAAGGATTACTTTGAATCGACGGGAACACTTGCCATCGGCGATGATTCACCGGAAGTATTAACGACTGATCTGGTGCTGGAAAAAGACCCCGGATTCATGTTGCTGATCAAAGTATTGGATAAAAAATCCAGTGCGGTGTTAGACAGCGTGAAAGTAACGCTGATCAATAACATGACCGGAAAAGAGGAAGTGTTTTATACAAACAAAGATGGCCTTATCAAACGTCCGATTTACGACAAGAAGCTGAACGACCGCGTTTCATACAATATCCGGATGGAGAAAAAAGGGTATTTGCCGAAAGGAACGACATACAACAAAGAGTTGACCGTTCCGGGATTGTATGATGTTTCGAAAGATTTGAATTTGTCTATTGAAAAAATGGAAGTCGGAACGGATCTGGCAAAGGCAATTGACCTGAAACCGATCTATTTTGACCTGGCGAAATTCAATATCCGCCCTGATGCGGCAATTGAATTGGATAAGATCGTTGCAATTATGAATGAATTCCCGACAATGGTCGTTGAGTTGGGTTCTCACACGGATTGTAGAGGAACAGCAGCTAAAAACCTGGAACTTTCTCAGAAAAGAGCAGATGCTTCGGCCGAATACATCAAATCAAGAATCAAAGATCCGTGGCGTATTTCCGGAAAAGGATACGGAGAAACAAAAATATTAAATGGTTGTACCTGTGAAGGACCGAAAAAACAACCGAAATACACGGAAGAACAGCATGCTGTGAACCGCAGAACAGAATTCCTGGTGGTGAAGATTTAAACTTCACACATACAAGAAGCGTCCGTCAGTTGATGGGCGCTTTTTTGTTTTCAAGGACCTTAAAACAGAAAAGATTAAACTCGCAGAGTAAAACATTTGAAGATTTTAGAAGTAAAGGAGAAATCAGTGTGGTTTGGAAGACGCTGAAATTCAGGCAAGAATCGTTTCTGGGTTTTTGCATTCAGCAAACGGGACTGTTTCATTGCGTGATTGCTTAACCGTCTATTCAGGCAGGACGATTATCTTTGCGTCAAAAACAAATCACCATGAACAAAACAATTGCATTGGCAATCGTTGCAACGGTTAGTTGCACCACATTTGTTTCGGCACAGAACGATGTTCCTGCCGGAAAAGAACGTATCAGTCTTGCCCCGATCGAAATCAACGCAACGATGATTGTCCCGAAAGGAGTGAAAGCCATCGAGCAAACTTACAGCTATTACATTTCCGGTGAGAATTTTGTGATCTCTGTAGAGCCGGCGTATGACATGACGCTCGAAATATTAAAAGCAAATATCGCTGCAGATCCGGATAAAAAGCTTCTTTCTACAAAAGCACATTCAGTGATATACATGGAAAAGATGATGGGGAGAGAATTGATCCATTTCGAATCCTATATTGAGATCGAGGGAAAACTTTACCGTTTCTACGACAAACGTGTTGGGCCACTTACGCTTGAGCAGGTAACACCGTTGTGTGAAGCGGTTGAAACGATTCAGCCTGGAAAATAATAAACAAGAAGGGACACGATACATTGAAAATGTAGCAGACTCTTCAACGTGAGAAAACTATTGTGCTCTATGTGTTTTATGTGGTTCAGAACAAACCACAAAGATACATAGAGCACATAGAATGTTATGAGACCATTATTTTTTGAGTTCTTTTCTCAGTTTTTCCATATGATCCATTTCCATTTTCAGGTATTTGGCTGTATGAGAAATATCGGTATATTTTTTAATAATTTCTTCCGGAGTTCCCGTACAAACGATATTTCCTCCACCGCGGCCTCCTTCCGGTCCCACATCGATGATGTGATCCGCCACTTTGACAATGTCCAGGTTGTGTTCAATCACCAAAACAGTATTTCCTTCATCCACCAAACGCTGTAAAACAGCAATCAACAGGCGAATATCTTCAAAATGAAGTCCGGTACTTGGCTCATCCAAAATGTAAATCGTACTTCCTGTTCCGCGCTTGGTTAATTCGCCTGCAAGTTTAATCCGTTGAGCTTCTCCACCACTTACAGTTGTGGAAGGCTGCCCCAATTTGATGTAACCCAAACCAACCGAATTCAAGGTTTCCAGGACGCGGTGAATTTTCGGAATACTTTCAAAGAAAACAACCGCATCCTCAATAGTCATTTCCAACACGTCGTTGATGGATTTCCCTTTGAAACGAACCTCCAGTGTTTCGCGGTTGTAGCGTTTTCCATTGCAGGTTTCACATTCCACATACACATCTGGAAGGAAATTCATTTCGATCACTTTTAAACCGCCGCCGCCGCAGGTGTCACAACGACCTCCCGCTACGTTGAATGAGAACCTTCCGGCTTTGTATCCGCGGATCTGGGATTCAGGAAGTGCTGCAAACAACGAACGAATCTCCGTGAATACATTCGTGTATGTTGCCGGATTACTTCGTGGTGTACGACCGATCGGGCTTTGATCAATTTCGATCACTTTATCCAGCAGTTCCAATCCTTCAATCTTCTTGTAAGGCATTGGTTTTTTCACGCCGTTGTAAATATGTGCATTCAGAATCGGGTAGAGCGTGTGGTTGATCAAGGTTGATTTTCCACTTCCGGAAACCCCCGTTACACAAGTCAAAGTTCCCAAAGGAATCGTCAGATCCACATTCTTCAGGTTATTTCCGCTTGCGCCTTTTAGAACCAGTTTTTTTCCGTTTCCTTTCCGGCGTTTTTTCGGAATTTCAATTTCCAGTTCGCCTCTTAAATATTTGGTCGTGATCGAATCATTCGAAATGAGTTCGTTGAACGGTGCTGCATTCACGATTTCTCCACCGTGGACTCCCGCTCCCGGACCGATGTCTACCACAAAATCTGCAGCTTCCATCATTTCACGGTCGTGTTCCACCACAATCACCGAATTTCCGGTATCACGCAATCTTTTCAGGGAATTGATCAAACGGGTATTGTCGCGCTGATGCAAACCGATACTCGGTTCATCCAGGATGTAAAGTACGTTCATCAGTTCGGAACCGATTTGTGTAGCCAAACGGATCCGTTGTGCCTCTCCGCCGGATAAACTGCGCGCAGAGCGATGCAAGGTCAAATATTCCAATCCGACTTCCAGGATGAAACGAACGCGTGCACGGATTTCTTTCAGAATTTCTGTTCCGATCACCTGTTGTTCCTTATTCAACGAATCTTCAATATTTTCAAGCCAAAGAGCCAACTCCTGGATATCCAGAGTGGCAACTTCTCCAAGTGTTTTTCCGCTTACTTTGAAATGCAGCGCTTCTTTTTTCAAGCGTGCGCCATGGCATTCCGGACAGGTAATTTTATTCATGAAACTCTGAGCCCAGCGCTGAATTCCGGCTGTACTTTCCTCGGCATGTCTTGCCATGAAGTTTCCAAGTCCTTCGAATTGAATACTGGCATCTTTTCCGCTTTGTTCCAAACCTTCGTTTCCGTTCAGAATCACGTGGATCAACTCATCCGGCAAATCTGCAATCGGAGTATTGATGGTATAACCTTCCTGTTGCAGAAAAGCTTCGATACGTTCAAAAAACCAGTTTCGTTTGTATTCCCCGATTGGAGCCAAACCGCCTTTTTTGATACTCAATTTCGGATCGGGAATTACTTTATCACGGTCAATTTCGGAAATTTCACCTAAACCAACACACGTTGGGCAAGCTCCGTAAGGTGAGTTGAATGAAAATAAATTCGGTTCCGGTTCCGGGTACGAAATCCCACTTGTCGGACACATGAGTAAACGGGAAAAATGCCGTACGTGATTGCTGTCGAATTCCTGGATCATCATGCTTTTACCACCGTGCTTCATGGCTGTCGTAATCGCGTCGTACAGTCGTTTGCGATCATCTGCCTTCACCTGAATCCGGTCAATGACGATTTCAATGTCGTGAATTTTGTAGCGATCGAGGCGCATGCCTTTTTCGATTTCCTGGATTTCACCGTCGATCCGAACTTTTGAGTAGCCCATTTTGGCAATTTGCTCGAAAAGTTCCCGGTAATGTCCTTTTCTTCCTTTAATCTTGGGAGCAAGAATCAGTACTTTCTTTCCGTCGAATTGTTCAATGATCAGATCGGTAATCTGGTCGTCGGAATATTTCACCATTTGTTCGCCCGTTTCATACGAATAAGCCGTACCGATCCGTGCATAAAGCAAACGCATGAAATCGTAGATTTCGGTAATGGTTCCGACGGTTGATCGCGGGCTTCGCGAAACCGTTTTTTGTTCGATGGAAATTACCGGGCTCAAACCATTGATTTTATCCACATCCGGTCGTTCCATTCCGCCTAAAAACTGGCGGGCATAAGACGAAAATGTTTCGATGTATCTTCGCTGTCCTTCTGCAAAGATCGTGTCGAAAGCCAACGAGGATTTTCCGCTTCCGCTCAAGCCAGTAAACACAACCAGTTTGTCGCGGGGAATTTCCAGGTGGATATCCTTTAAATTGTGTTCTCTGGCTCCGTAAATGTCAATTGTTTTGTTTTGTTCGTCAAGACTCATGTCAGAAATGTGTAATCTTAAAAATGTTATTTGTAAGCGCCGTAAGGTTTCAGGTTTTCGGATGCTGCGGGCAAAATAAGCGTAAACTTTCTTCCGCCTTTGATAGTCAGTTTCGTTGTTTTTAACCAGGGGTTTAATTTACGAAGAATTTTGATGTTAAAGCCCTGATCATTTGCCCAATCTGCTAAATTGGGAATAGATTCTTCCACCACGATCTTTTGGATGTGGAAAGGCTCATACAATTCCATTTTGGAGGGATAAAAACCATAGGCTTCCGGATTCTCGTAGATCAGTTTGGTGGCAAGAAGGCGAAAAACATAACGCCCGGTTTCACTGTTTTGGTAAGTGTCGAAATAATGTTCGGTTCCCTGCCATTTCATATCTTCCAGCACGCCGCCAACTCCGCGGTTGTATGAAGCAGTTGTCATCACCCAATCATTCAAAGTGGCTTGTGCATCTTTCAAATAGTTACATGCAGCGTGTGTACTTTTTTCAATATTCAATCGCTCGTCGATCTCGGGAGTCATTTCCAGGTCGTACAATTTGGCTGTTGCAGGCATAAATTGCCAGAAACCTTGTGCTCCGACCGGAGAAATAGCCTGTTGTAAATTACTTTCAATAATGGCCAGGTACTTGAAATCATCCGGAACACCTTCCTCTTTCAAAATGCGCTCGATTTCCGGTAGATAACGGTTTGCACGTTTCAAACATCCGACCCACGCACTTTGATAATACGCAGTCATCAATACTTCGCGATCCAGCCGTTCGCGCAAATCTTCGTCCTGAAGATTGATGGTCATTCCGGCAAATTCCATGCTTTGAGGAAGATCCGGGAAAACAACGGCAGTGGAAGTAACAGCTTCTTTTTTGCCTTCGGTTTTTGCCGATTGCTGCTGTTTATGGCCTTCGCAGGAAGCAAGCGCAACCAATAAAATGAATGGAAGTAATTTGTTCATGTAATGCATCGTTTGAGCATTACAAAATTAAGGAATCTACTTCTTGTGAATAAGCGTATTACGGTATAAAACAAAAAATACTGCAAAAAAGTAGGCTGTCAGGAAAAATGAAATCCACGGATTGCCCCATTTGGCGAAAATGACAGACAAAATAGTCACCAGCATTGCCATGAGCCCGATGCATAAAAAGACGATCCAGACTTGCTTGTCATTGAGCCCGGCATATACCAAATGATGCGTTGTGTGGTCTTTTCCGCCGACCATTGGGGATTTTCCTTTCCGCAAACGATTGATCACCACTGTCAGCGTATCTGCAATTGCCGGAGTAAATGCGATCAGCGTGACTGCGCCTCCTGTCAAAGGATTCAAATGAACCGTTTTTCCGACACTCCACAATTCGTGAATGGAAAAGAATGCCACGAACAGCCCGATAAACTGACTTCCGGCATCTCCCATAAACAATTTGGAGGGATGAATGTTGTAAACTAAAAATCCGATAATCGCACCGATTTGAATCAGCATGGTTAACGTCCAGATATTCGTATTCCAGTCAAACAGGATAATATTGGTCGCAAGACAGGAAAGGAGAATGAACAGGGAAGTGGTCCCCGTAATTCCATCCATATTGTCGAGCATATTCAATGAGTTCATGATTCCAACTACCCAGATAATCGTCAGGGCGATATTGATCCACGGAATTTGCGTGATTTCTATGACATTATGCGTGATTACCAGAATAACTCCGCATAAAATCTGAACAAACAATTTCATGAAGGGTTTGGTATTGTAGGCATCATCTGCCAGACCCATGATAAAGGAAATCGTTCCTGCTGTGAGCAAGCCTACGAATTGCCTGTTCTGAAACAGGTTTTCGGTATTGAAAATAATGGAATAGGCAATGGTTCCGAAAAAGAAGGCAACGAAAAACCCGATTCCTCCCAAAGAAGGTTTGGACTCGTTCGCCCAGCGGACGGTTACGTCATTTTTATTCCGGATTCCGAGACTTTGCGAGAATCTTAAAAGCAATCCATTGGAAACATAGCTCATGATAATTCCTACGATCGTGAACCCAAGACAAGCTAAAATTATTTCATACGACATAAGAACTATACGAATGGAGAATTAAAATCTGCCAGAAGTTGCCCCAGTTTGTCTTTGGCAGACAAAACAGGTTCTTCTACGGTCCATTGAATGTTTAACGCAGGGTCGTTCCAAAGGATGCTTCCTTCGCTGGAAGGATTGTACCAATTGGTGCATTTATATTGAAAAATCGTGTTGTCTTCCAGGGTCACAAAACCGTGAGCAAAACCTTCAGGAATATAAGCCTGCAGCTTGTTTTCTTCACTGAGCACAAAAGAAACATGCTGTCCGTAAGTCGGAGAGTTTTTACGAATGTCCAAAGCCACATCCAGAACGCTTCCTTTGACTACACGAACCAGTTTTCCCTGCGCATGCGGAGGAGCCTGAAAATGTAATCCGCGAAGAACTCCTTTCGAGGACTTGGATTCATTATCCTGAACGAACCGAACCTCGGACCCAACGAATTCATTAAATTTTTGCTGATGAAATGATTCGAAAAAATATCCGCGGTCATCACCAAACAAAGTCGGTTTTATTAATATCACATCAGCAAGAGCCGTACGTTCAAAATTCATCTAATTACTTTTTTTTCTTCTTCTTATCCTCTTCATCATAATAGTCATATCCATAGCCGTAACCATATCCATAACCATATTTTCCTTTGTATGCTTTTGTTCCGTTCAGGATAATGTTCAAATGACTGATCTGATTCATATCAAACAATTCACGAACCCTGCCGGCAAAAATGCGTTTCGAATAGTGTGCTTTAAAAATATAGATTGGAACATCCGCTTTTGCGAGAATCTGAACTCCGTCTGTCACCAAACCAACCGGCGGATTATCAATGATCACAATGTCGTAAGTTGCTTTCAGCGTTTCCAGAATCTCCAGGAAGGAATCACTTAAGATCAGTTCCGAAGGATTCGGCGGAATCGGTCCGGCACTGATAAAATCGAGGTTTTCAATTTCGGATTTACGGATGCATTCTTCCAGGGTAACTTGTTTTACAATCAGGTTACTGATTCCTTTTTCATTGGAAACATTTAAACCTAAATGGACTTTCGGTTTGCGCAAATCCAGGTCGATCACGATTGTACGTTTACCCGATAGGGCAATGATTCCGGCAAGATTTAAAGCCACGAAGGTTTTTCCTTCTCCCGAAATGGATGAAGAAATGGCAATGACACGAACATCTGAATTGACAAAACTCAGGTTCGTACGAATATTCCGCATGGATTCCGCCAGAATGGATTTCGGCGAGTTATGCACCAATAGTTGACTGTATTCCGTGCTTTCCTTTAAAAGAGGAATGTTCCCCAAAACAGTTACTTTGTCCGGTAAAAGATGCTTTAAATCGTCGATGGTATTGATTTCGTTGAACGTCACGTATTTGAAGAACAGAAATGCAAACCCGGATACAAAACCGATAAAAATAAACCCGGCATAAACCAGTTTCCGATTCGGGCTCACCGGCGTGAAATTCAAGGATGCTTCGTTCAATACGCGGTTGTTGGACGTGTATCCGGCATTCGAAATCGAATACATGATTTTCTTTTCCGTGAGTAGTGTATAGTATTTTTCATTCAGATCCTGCAACGATTTCAGACGGTTGTATTCCATCTTTTTCTGAGGCATTTTCAGGTATTCACCTTCCACCATTCCGATCTTTCCTTTGATCACTTTTGCCTGCTCCAGAATTCGTTCCTGGATCACTTCCACACTTCTCCTGATTGATTGGATTTTCGACTGAATCCGTAGATTCAGATTTTTCAATTCGGAATTATTCTCCGTCACATTGGTGAGCAGCTCTTCTTTTCTTTCGAGAAGCAGGTTTAAATCGGTAATTTGTTTGGTAAGAGATAATTCGAAACTTTTCCCGAGCATTTCAGGAATCAGACGGTAAATATCCAATCGGTTCGGTTCGGATCTCAGCCTGGAATTAACGGTTTTCAAGGTTGCCAGTTCATTTTCCAGTTCAAACAGCAAATCCTGGTATTTGTCAATATCCTGCGTGAGATTTCCCCCTTCGTTTTCAGGATCGTTGAGATGGCTTTTCCGTTGGAAATCCGTTAAGCTATCCTTGGAATCTTTTAACTCGCCCGAAATGGAATCCAATTGTATCTGGATGAAGCTTAAAATGTTATCTGCACTTTTACGCTTGGCTTCTTCGTCGTAATTGAAGAATGTTTTAGCAACGGATTGAACAATGTCTCTGCACAACTCCGGATTATTTCCGTTGTATCTCAGCTCGATCGTTTTAGCATTCGCGTCCACCGGGTTTACCTGCAAATTTGCAATTAAACGGGATGCCAGCGTTTTTTGATTGTTAAAGGTGAAATACAATTCGTTGGACTCATCGTCCTGTTTTAAAACATTCCAGTTCTGAACTTTAAACCCGATTTCAAAATGTTTTGTTTTGATGGATTTATTTACCCCCGATTTAACGGAGTAATTTTTATCATTGAGCGTATAGGATAATTTAACCTGGCGATTGCCCGTTGTTTCAATCCAGATCGGAACATCGCAAAGCGAACTGTCACTTAAACTATAGGGTAAAATGGTGAAGCTGCTTTGATGGTATTTTTCCTCCGTCAGGATTTTCCCTTTGGAAAACAGGGAGACGTTCATATTCATTTTGGCGATTGCCATTTCGAATAATAACTGGGAACGGAGCAATTCGATTTCAGTGGAAATGTCGGCCCGCTTATTCACATTGTCGATTTCAAGCAGCTCTTTTCCCTGGTCTTTTTCTGCCAATTGAATCAGCATACTGGAATCATAAACAGGTTTCGTATAACGCAGATAGAAAAAGGCAATGCTCATGAAAAACAAAATCAACAGCAATACCCACCACCAGTAGCGGCGAAGAATTACACTCACAATAATGGGATTGTAATCTTTGTTTATAAATATGGTTGAATTTGAATTATTCACGCTACTTCAGTGTTGAAAATACGGTAATGATGACTAATGCACTTGAAACCAACGAAACGATCGGAGCAACAATCTTCAATGTTTCCTGCCCCACCTGTTCTTTCGGTTCAATATAAATATAGTCGTTTGCCTGAATAATCATGTCTGCGTATTCAAGACCTTCAATTCTGGATAAATCGACCACGTACATGGTTCTGACATTGTTGACAACACGCATGATTTTTACTTTGCTCGCTTTTCCCCTGTCGGCAATTCCGCCGGCAAGCGCAATGGCTTCCATCAGTGTTGTATTGTTGTTTTGAAGCGGGATCACTTTGGCTGCACTTCCGTTTCCGGGAAATACGATTACGCGTTGATTGGTCAGTTTTACCTGCACAAAAGGTTTGTTGTAGCCGTTTTTTGCTTCGAATTGTTTGGCCAGTGTATCTTCACATTCCTTCACTGTCAGACCGGAAACTTTTGTTGCACCCAGAATCGGCAAATCAGCGGTTCCGTCCGGTCTCACCACGTATTCGATCTCTGCTTTTGCAATCGCGTCTTTATTCATTCCGGCCATTTCATTCACAATGCGTTCTCCTTCATTGGTATAAAGCATAAAGGTGAATTTGTCGTCCCTGGAAATTTTATATTCGGAAACGGGCTTCAAAGGAATGCTGTCTTTTACTTCTTTCACTCCTTTCGGGGTTCTGAACATCAGGTTACTGTTAATCCCGCAGGATTGTAACAGAAACAAAGCCGTAAGTAAAGAAAATAGTAAGCCTTTATTTCGCATTTTTTCCAATCTTTTCAATTAATTCCGCGTAATAATTCTCCATGTTTTTCACCAACGTGGTGTAATGGAATTTATCTCTTACGAAGTTCCAGCCATTTTGTGACATTTTTGTGCGAATTTCTTCATTTTCAATTAAAAATTGAAGTCTTTCACTGAATGCAGCACGATCTTTTTTCGGAACAACGTAACCCGTTTCTCCTTCACTTAGAATATCTCTTACTCCGCCCACATCCGTTGAAATTACAGGAACTCCGCTTGCCTGGGCTTCGATCAGACTAACGGGCGTGCCTTCATTATCCGAGCTCAGACAAATAATGTCCATTCCGGCATTAAAAGTGGCAATATCTTTTATCCAGCTGGTCAGTTCGATCTGAAGATTATAGGCAGCTTTCAACGCTTCAACCCGTTTTTCGATCGCTTCCCGTTCCTGTCCGTCGCCAACAATAAAGTAACGGGCCTTTACTCCGTTTTTTGCCACTGCT
>NZ_JASLCN010000029.1 GCF_030151805.1 Fluviicola sp. | reverse complement strand
ATTTTCACTTCTTAATTAGTTGTATCTTTCGGGTATGAAATCTGAGATAGAGAAATTGACCCCGGGAAGTTATTTCTACTTTCGTATTGATTCTCTTTATTATTTGTTTCAATTATTGGAATTTTCCACTGATCAAATCCTGGTTCAGCGCTTTTGGTCGAGCACGAATGTTCCTTCAATGGAAAAATTACACCAGTTTGATATCAAAAGTGCCTGTTCGGAGTTCGATGAAGTATTCGATGAATTAGTTTATATCGGAAAGGAAGAAATCACAGAAAACCAGCGACAAGAAATCGCCCAGTTTCTAAAAATCAAGGCAGCTAAAATTGCACGGAATTCCGGGTTCTTAATCTTGAAAAAACAAGCTGTCGAAGCTTTTGAAAAAGGAGAATATCAAGAGGCTGTTCGCTTGTTTTCGCTTGCAGCCCCTTATTCCAAATACGATATTGAATTGTATGAAAAGCGCGGGTTGTGTTACCTGAAATTGGGTCAGTATTCCGATGCTTTAGCGGATTTCGACTATTACCTGATTCACGATCCCGGCAATGAAATTGTCCGGTCAGCAGCAGAATTGGCAAAGAAAGAATACAATAAAAGAGTGAACTAATTACTTTAAATCAATTATTTTCCACCTTTTCAATTTTACATTTTCACTTATTTAAACCCAATCCTTCAACACTTTCTTAGCGAGTTTTTTACGCAATTTTCGCAATACTTTGTCTCTTGAATTGATTCCTCCGATTTTCAACAAATCCGTGTAAACCAATTTCCCGTCTCTGTAAAAATGGAATTCAAACGTCACAGAAACGATATCTTCCTTATAGATCGGGAACAAGTTGTCCGCCGCCAGGTCTTCCGCCAAAGTCATGTTTCCGGATGAAGGTTTAAATCGGTTGTCGAATCCACGAACAGAAACCAGCATCAACGTATTGATTCCTTTGGCCGCAAGCATTTGTGTAACGGAATCCGTCATCAACACCTGCGGATCCCCTCCTGCTTTTAAAACATTAAGAGAAACCATGTTTTTCACTTTCACATTTGAAAGCACATCCGAAACCGCAATTTCCAATGAAAACTGGTCTGCCTGCTTGTCAAGATGACTTACAACCAGCGTATTTCTCAATTTTAACGGAGGAAATTTTGCTTGTCCGAATCCAACAAGGCATAGACCCAAAAACAGGAAGCTCAACAGTAACTTTTTCATAATTAGAATATTTTTTCTGCAATTGTTTTAACACTTTCGGAAGTCGACATGGTATAATAGTGAATTCCAGGCACGTTTGCCTTTTTCAATTCTTGTGATTGATGAATTCCCCATTCTACGCCTACCTCAAATACTTCTTTATTCGTCTTGCACTTGATCAAATCCTTGCTCAGTTCTTCCGGCAGATCAATATGGAAAACTTTCGGTAGAAACGAGATATGATTTAAAGTTGTGATCGGTTTGATTCCCGGAATAATCGGAACATTGATCCCTACTGCTCTGCATGCATCCACAAACGCAAAGTATTTCTGATTATTGAAGAACATTTGCGTCACAATATACTCCGCTCCGGCATCTACTTTTGCTTTGAGATAAAGCAAATCCGTGCTCAGGTTCATTGCTTCAAAATGCTTTTCGGGATATCCAGCCGCCCCGATACAAAAATCCGTTGGCGCGAGTTTAATATCGTCTACCAAATAACGCCCCTGGTTCATATCCGTAATCTGATTGATCAGTTCTACGGCATATTTATGTCCCTCCGGATCCGGTTTAAAGGTTGATTCTGTTTTAATCGAATCACCTCTTAGTGCCAATACATTGTCTATTCCCAAAAACTGCAAATCAATCAATGCGTTTTCAGTTTCTTCACGGGAAAATCCCCCACAGATCAAATGGGGAACGGCATCTACATAATACTTGTTCATGATCGCCGCACAAATCCCAACAGTTCCGGGTCTTTTTCGGATCGCTATCTTTTCAAGAAGGCCTTTTTCGCGTTCTTTGTAGATAAACTCTTCCCTGTGATAGGTGACATTTATGTATTTTGGTTTGAATTCCATCAATGGATCAATACCATCGTAAATAGATTGAATATTCGCTCCTTTTAGCGGAGGTAGAATTTCAAAGGAAAATAGCGTGTCTTTCGCTGTGTTTAAATGATCGATAACTTTCATGCCTTCAGAGAGGATATATTATAAATTGGAATCAAAGATACATCAAATCTTATCTCACGTGCTTTTTTCAACAAAAATCCCGTTTTGCAAATAATGTTAAAAAGAACTTCGTAATGAAACAAAATCAAAAAGTCTCCGTTATCTTTGTATACGCTAATATCAGAAGCATCTAAAATACTTTGGTACGTTATTTGCTAATGAATTAGAGGTTAGTTTTCATAAGTAGTAGTAGTTTAGGTTGGAACAAGAGAGGAGCGCCCGCTTCTCTCTTGTTGTTTTTAAGCCTTTTTTCCGGAAGGAACTATTTCCCAAAAACCCAATTTCCCAATATTGGGACGAGACTCCCAAAATCACAATACAATATGATATAGACAGCCCATTTTTAAAGGGTTTCGGAAAGATTCAACTGGTCAGAATCGCTTCCAATTCCTGCTGATACTCGTTAAAAGACGTTAATTACAACATTGTGACGTACCAAAACAAAAAAATCCCCGTTAGAGGATTAATAAGTAGTAGTAGTTAGGTTTAGTTAGGTAGCGTGTGAAGAGAGACTTTATTTCCAGTCTCTCTTCTTTTTTTACTCTTTTACCAATGCTCCCGATAAATCCACCAGATACGAATCATTGTTCCCCAGATTTTCCCAAACCAGTTTGATGCGTTTTCCGTTAAACGAATCTACATAATAAGCAATTCCCAGGTTCTCGTAAAAATGCTGATCCAGTTCTCTGAAAGGAAGATTTCCGAATTTCGGATTTGGTGGAACCTTGCTTCCCGGCAAAACGACCAGGTGCTCGCCGTTATTCATCTTCCATTCTCCTAAGGTCTTTGAGTTGATGTATTTGGTATAAACCGGTTCTTTTTTGCTATTCTGAAACACCATAATCAAAACCATCAAATCGGTTTCATTGTGAAACTCCACAGCGATCTGACCCGTCTTTTTATCGAGGTTTTTCGTGTTGATATAGGGTTTTGTAAATTTGTTTTCCCTGGTGAAAAATTTGGTGAACGGAACAGAATCATTGTCTCCCCACTGTTGATGCAATTTTTGGAAAACCTCGTTCTTCCAACTGCGTTTCTTGATTAAATCGGTGCCAACAAACGGAATATTGGAATCCAGCTGCGCATCATTTACCATGTGTTCTTCACTCTTTACGTCTTTGATGATTGAGTCGAGTTTCTGACGCTCTTCCTTGCTCAAAGACATATAAGCCGTTTGTTCCTGCGCAAGATCCTGTTCCGGATCTGCCTCTACAAAAAACAAAGCAATGATTCCTCCGGCACACAAAACAAAGATGAGAATGATCGCACTTAATCTCAACCAGGAAACGCGCGTCGATTCAACCACTATTTTCCCCTTTTTGACATCCGTTCCGAATTCGCTCAGTTGTTTTTTATGTTCTGTCGTGTAGTTTATCGCCAGCAGTTTATTGCTCAGGTAGATCAAAAAACGGGTAGAACTTTTGGGATGGTAGGCCATGCTCATGAAAAATTCCAGCAATTGCGTTTTAACGCGGTAATGATTTACATTCAGCAAGTTTAAAGCAGCAATGAGATTGGGAGTGAGAAAAGTATCAATCTGCCGGTGTAAATCCGCATCTCTTTTAACCTTTTTCAAAGTCTTCTCAAGCAATTCTTTCTGTTCAAAAACCCATTCCGAAAGCGAATCCTGAACCAGGTTTTGCCGGTAATTAGGCAATAGAATGGAATAGCTCATCAAGAAATGAATATTCTTATCCGAGATACTGTTCAACCTTTCCGTGAAAATCGGGTAAAGAAACGGTTCTATAAAAGCCGTGTATTCTCTGAACAAAGCGTGTTCCTGAATCCGGGAATTGTCTGTAAATAATTCCGTAAAATCCCTTTTTTCAATGAGTTGAATTAACGAGCGGTTTTCTTCCGTCCAGGAAATAAAAACGAGTTTTTTCTGATCTGAACAATTCTCAAAAAAATGAACGCGTTCTTTTTCAGAAGCATCCGGAAATACCTTTCGGCAACTTTCCAAAAAAGCTTCCCTCTGATCTTCGGAAACGGGAAAATGAAGATCCGGATTTTCTTTTTTTAAAGTGCTTAAGCGTAGATACTTCATGACATGTGATTGATGGCCTGAAAGTACTATTTTTCTCCCAACAAACAGCGCTAGCGCTTCAGAATCTGTGCCGCTTTCTGAACTTCTTTATCGTAAGAACCGATCACAAAAAAGTAACCTTCTTCGATAAACAACTGACGGGCTATTTCCGCTTTCAGAATGTGTTTGATCAAACCTTCACTTCGTGCAAATTCATCTGCCCGGTATGGAATACCCAATTTTTCACCGTCTTTTATCAAGGCCTGAACCAGGGTTTTCGGTGCGGAAAAACTACTGCTGAATTGTTGAATGGAAGACCAGGAAGAGCGTTTGTTCGCTACGAAATCAAAAGCCGCCTGCTGAAATGCTCCCGCATATCTTAAAGACAAATAATACAAGGTCGAGTTTAAAGTATCGAGCGGAACAAAAATATCCGGCATGATTCCACCTCCGTCATAAACGGTTCTTCCTTTTAGCGTCTTGAATTTGTTCGCGTTCTTGAAAACCGACGAATCCGGTGCGAAATATTCTCCGTTATCTCTGCGTTTTTCATTGCTGTGGTAGTAATCTTCGTAACTCTCTCCGAACGGTTTTTGAATACAACGTCCGGAAGGTGTGTAATAACGGGCAATTGTCAACCGGACATCACTTTTGTCGGAAAGAGAGAAATCCTGCTGAACCAATCCTTTTCCGAAAGATCTTCTTCCAATAATAGTTCCCCGGTCGTTATCCTGAATTGCGCCGGCTAAAATTTCCGATGCAGAAGCAGAATTTTCGTTGATCAAAACAACCAGCGGAGTACTTTCCAACAAACCTCCCGATCTTGAATAACGGGTTGTGTTTGCGTATTTTTTCCCTTTGATGATGACAATTTTTTGTCCTGCAGGTAAAAACTCATCCGCAATTTTCACTGCTCCGTCCAAAACGCCGCCACCGTTGTCGCGCAGATCGAAAATCAGTTTTTTCATTCCTTTGCTTTTCAATTGCTGCGCAGCAAAATGGAACTCGTCTGCACTTGAAACGGAAAAATTATCCAAACGGATATAGCCGATGTTTCCTTCCAGCATCTGAGCACAAACAATGGATGGAATCGGAATAATTCCGCGGGAAATCGTTTTCTCTATTTTTTTGGAATCCCGGTAAAGCTGAACCTGAACTTTGGTATTCGGATCTCCTTTCAGTTTTCCCAACACATCTTCATTCTTGATCTTTTTATGGGCAATGTTTTTCCCGTCGATCATCAAAATCTTATCTCCGGCCAAAACTCCTGCTCTCGCTGAAGGGGAATTCAGAATGACATTTGTCACACACAAGGTATCGCGGATAATCGCAAAGCGGATTCCGATTCCCCCGAATTTTCCGTCGATCTGTTCATTCACAGACTTCATGTCCTCATACGGAATGTAATTCGAGTGCGGATCCAATTCATGAAGCATGTCCGAAATCGTCTTTTCGAACAATTTCTTGCTTTCTATGGAATCCACGTATTCACGATCCAGCAAACTGATAATCTCCTGCATTTTGGAATACGATCCCAATTGATTCGGAGGTGTTTCAACCTGGTTTAATTTTGATCCGATCAGCAATCCGACGGCAAGAAAAACCATCAACAATACCGGATAAACAAAGGCGTATTTTTTATTCATTTAATTTGGGTCTGGGATATGAACAACTTCAACACCTGCGCTTTTAAGGAAATCAACGCCCATAGTGTCTTTATATTCCGTCATGTAAACAACACGTCTGATTCCGGCCTGAAGAACCAGCTTGCTGCAATCTTTGCACGGAGAAAGCGTAATAAAAAGTGTTGCACCGCTGCAATCGTTCGTAGAACGTGCCACTTTCAAAATAGCATTTGCTTCTGCATGCAATACGTACCAATGTGTTTCGCCCTCCTGGTTTTCACAACAATTCGGGAAACCGGCCGGAGTACCATTATAACCGTCAGAGATAATCCTTCCGTCACGTACGATCAAAGCACCTACTTTTTTTCGTTCGCAATGCGATAATTCCGCCCAGGTTTGAGCCATTCTCAAATAGGCCTTGTCATAACGCAATCTTTTCTCTTCTGTAATTTCTCTTTCTTGTTCTACAAACATCTTACAAAGATAGAATTTAATCAGGTAAGGTAAATTTATATCCTACTCCTCTGATTGAATGAAAAAACTGCGGATTTTTCGGATCTTCTTCAAAAATCTTTCTAAAACTCAGAATGTAATTGTCAATCGTTCGTCCGGTCGGAAACTGATCATTGGTCCACAAGGTATTTAAAATTTCATCGCGTGAAACGACCTCATCTTTTTTGGAAAAAAACAATTGAATTAACTCCATTTCACGCTTGCTCAATTCCTGCTTTTCATTCGAAATCGTATTTTCCACTTCAAACGAAGCAGGCAACACCTTGTATTTTCCAATCCGGATTTCGGACGGAATGACCACTTGTTTTTTGATGGGCTGAACCAGGATCGAGCAACGCAGAATAAATTCTTCGAGATCAAAGGGTTTCGGCAGATAATCATTTGCACCCAATTTCAATCCGGCAATGCGGTCAATGGTATTTCCTTTTGCTGAAACGAAAATAATCGGGATGACGGAAACTTCTCTGTAAGCACGGCAGATATCCAGCCCGCTTACTTCCGGCAGCATCACATCGAGAATAACCAAATCGTACTGATCCACTTGATCCTTCATCATCAAAGCTTCTCTTCCGTTGCTTACAGTTGTTACCGAATAACCCTCCAATTCCAGGTTAAACTGAATTATTTCCAACAAACTCTGCTCGTCTTCGATAACCAATACTTTATTCATGCGACAAACTTCTATAAAAAAGTGTTTTCTA
Source organism: Fluviicola sp. (assembly GCF_030151805.1). Lineage (GTDB taxonomy): Bacteria > Bacteroidota > Bacteroidia > Flavobacteriales_D > Crocinitomicaceae > Fluviicola. The sequence goes on along the minus strand of NZ_JASLCN010000029.1, from coordinate 21,658 downwards.
CTTGGAATCTTCTGTTAAAAGAGTGTAATTTTGAGAAAACTACAAATAAAATAAGCACAATGCTAAAATATCTTTTAATGCTGGGCATGTTTTTGTCGCTTTCCAAAGCATTAAACGCTCAGATCAGTGAAGGAGGAAGCCCGATTGGTCTGAAGAAGATTTCCACAACTGATCATGCTCCATTCCAATATGTTCCAACTACTTATCAGTTGGCGAAACCGAATATTGCTTCAGCAAAAAATGAAGACCTGATAAACGATTCAAGACGTGCTTACCGTGTTGGTTTAAACATTCCCGTTTCGATCACGATGTCTAATTCCGGATCCTGGACTTTACTTCCTGACGGTACGAAAGTCTGGAGGCTCATTATTGCCAGCAGAGATGCACAAGCTTTGGGACTTTACTTTTCAGAAGCGGTTCAGATTCCTGCAGGAGGACAACTGTTTGCATACAATGCAAACGGTCGGCAGATTTTGGGAGCATATACTTCCGCAACAGATGATTTTCAAGCCATGGAAATGGTTCAGGGAGATCGGTTATACCTGGAATACAGTGCGCCCGCATGGGTTCAGGAACTTCCGGTTTTTACTGTCAATGAAGTCGTTTACTTCTACAGAGGTGTAGAAGACCATGTCAATACATTTGCCGGAGACAATACGCTGGAAAAAGCAGAAAGCTGCCAGGTCGACGTGGCATGTTCGGAAGGAAGTGCCTGGACAGATCAGATCAGATCTGTGGTTCATTATACGTTCAATGACGGAACCGGAACGTATGTTTGTTCCGCTGCAACAATCAATAACACTGCAACTAATTGCAAACCTTATATTCTGACAGCCTGGCATTGCGGAGAACGTGTTGCAGGGCAATCAATTTCTACCTGGGTTTGGTACTGGAATTATCAGAAAACTTCCTGTGCACCCGGAACAGCAAATTACAATGATCCTTCCAAAGGAAGTAAAACCATGACGGGTGGAACGGTTCGCGCTTCATCGGGAAACGGAACGTTGAACAATCCTCCGGGAACCTATGAGGTTGCAGGATCGGATTTTTACCTGGTCGAATTGAGTTCACAACCACCAGCTTCCTATAATGTTTATTATGCCGGCTGGAGCAGATCCAACGCTGCTTCCGCCAGTGGTGTGGGTATTCATCATCCGGCAGGAAGCGCAAAGAAAATTTCTACTTACACGCAAAGCTTAGCTGGCGCAACGTATAATGGCGGAGCTTCCAATGCGCACTGGAGAGTTTTCTGGGCTGCCACGGCAAACGGACACGGAGTTACTGAAGGCGGATCTTCCGGATCTCCTATTTTCAATTCCAACGGATTGATTGTTGGTCAGCTTTCCGGTGGGTCTTCCGCTTGTGTCGCTAATGGAGCAGGGACGGGAACCGGGCCGGACAAAAACGACTTGTACGGGAAATTCTATTCCGATTGGGATCAAAACGGGACAACTGCCAATGCCCAATTAAAACCCTGGCTGGATCCGAACAATACCGGAGTTACTTCCCTTGCAGGAACAGCTTCTCCGTGTGCAGTAACACCCAATCCACCGGTAGCGCAATTCGTAGCAAATCCAACAACTTTAAGCATCGGCGGAACGACTCAGTTTACGAATCAATCTACCGGAAGTCCAACAAGCTGGAGCTGGGTGATTACTCCTGCCAGCGGCTGGACATTTGCCGGAGGAACCACTGCTGCTTCTCAAAATCCACAGGTTACTTTTACCGTTGCCGGATCTTACACCGTGCAGCTCACAGTTTCAAATTCTGCCGGTTCGGATATAGAGTTGAAAACCAACTATATTTTGGTAACATCCGCTACTTCTCCATGCGCAGCAACTTCTGTCAGTTGTGATGAGTTTATTCAAAAGGTTGTGTTGGAATCCATCAACAATGAAACGGGCTGTACCAATTACACCAGCTATAATTTAAGTGCCACATTAACCAAAGGCGAACAATACAACATTGCGATTATTCCCCAGATTACAGGTCAAAGTCCCGGGACTGCTTTTGTCGGAGACGAAATTGCCGCATGGATTGATTTCAACGGGGACTTTGATTTTGACGATGCGGGAGAACGAATCGCTTTCGTTTCCATTACCGGAGGAAATTCACTTGTTTTCTATTTCACTGTTCCTTCAACTGCCGTTACAGGAGTTGTTAAAATGCGGGTTCGCATCGTTTTCAATCCGGAACAAGGAGGAGAAGGTCCGATTATGCCATGCGGAACGACCAATTTCGGAGAAGTAGAAGATTACAACATTTTACTTATGAATCCTTTGGGATTGGATCAGAGTTACCTGGAAACAATCGCTATTTATCCGAATCCCGCAACCGACGAGGTGAAAGTAAATCTTGCAGGACTTGATAACGGAAGCATCTCCATTGAATTACTTGATATGACAGGTAAAGTACTCCAGGTTCAGAATAAGATTATGAATCCGGAAGGTATTTTTGATTTGACGCCTTTGGCAAAAGGAAGTTATCAGCTTCGGATTACCGACGGAGTTGTTCAACGAATTGCACGAATTGTAAAATTATAGATTGAAAAAACCAAGGGTTATAGTCAGCGTTATCAATGACTTGAACACGGATCAGCGCGTTCATAAAATTTGTTCATTCATCGAAAAACAAGGCTATGATGTTTTGCTGGTCGGTCGTTTGCTTCGATCCAGTCAAAAAATGGAAGAGCGAAGTTATCAAACCCGGCGCTTCCGGATGTTTTTCGAAAAAGGAGCATTGTTTTATGCCTGGTTCAATTTCCGTCTGTTTTGGTTTTTACTTTTTCACCGATCTTCCATTCTGGTAGCAAATGATTTGGATACGCTTTTGCCGAATTACCTTGTTTCGAAGATCAAACGGAAGAAACTCATTTACGATTCACACGAATATTTTACGGAAGTTCCGGAGCTGATCAGCAGACCAAAAGTGAAAGCCGTTTGGGAACGAATTGAGCGTTTTATCTTTCCGAAACTTCAGTTTGTGAGCACTGTCAATAATTCCATTGCGCAAAAATACAAGGAGAAATACGGACTGACGCTGAAAGTTGTACGCAATGTTTCTCCTCTCTGGAAACCGTCTGTTGTAAAAACCAAACAGGAACTCGGGATTCCGGAAGGAAAATCTGTTTTGATTATGCAGGGAGCCGGATTGAATGTTGACCGCGGAGTGGAAGAAGCAATCCGCATGATGCCTTTCCTGAAAAATGCTGTTTTGATCGTTGTGGGCGACGGTGATATGATTCCCACAATGAAAGAATTGGTTTCCTCTGAAAAATGGAATGATCTCGTTCTTTTCTTCGGAAAACGGCCTTACCAGGAACTGCTGCAATTTACTCAACAGGCAGATCTGGGTTTAAGTTTCGACCAACCAACCAATCCCAATTATTTGTTTTCCCTCCCGAATAAAGTATTCGATTACATCCACACATCCACTCCGATCCTTTGCTCGAATGTCGTAGAAGTTTCGAAACTGGTGCGGAAATACCAGGTCGGCGAAGTGATTAATGACTTTGAGCCCCAATCGTTAGCACAGCAAGTACAGCAGATTTTAGACAATCCTTCTTTGATGGAGGAATGGAAAGCAAACTGTATTCTCGCCGCCGAAAAGGAAAATTGGGAAGCGGAAGTGCAGCAATTAGATACATTCTATCCGAAAATTCATGCGTAAACAACTCCATATCGTTTCCTTTGATGTTCCGTTTCCTCCGGATTACGGCGGTGTTCTGGATGTGTATCTTCGCGCAAAAGCCTTAAAGCAAGCAGGCTATTCTGTCATTCTTCATTGTTATGAATACGGTCGTGGGAGAAATCATGACTTTTCAGAAATCGCGGATGAAATTCATTATTACGATCGGAAAACCGGGTTAAAATCTTTACTTTCCCGTTTACCCTATATTGTAAAAAGCAGAAATTCCACGGAGCTTTTGAGCAGGCTTCTTGCAGATAATGCTCCGATTCTTTTGGAAGGTCAGCACAATACATTCTGGGCAAGCGAACTGCTGAAACACCAGCGCAGCTTTGCAATCCGGATGCACAATGTGGAATGGCAGTATTACGATGACCTGGCGAAAAGTGCCAAAACGTATTCCGAACGCTTGTTCTTCGGAATGGAAGCGCGAAAACTCAAACGACAGGAACTCACATTAAAGAAAATTCCGGTTTTGTGTATTTCCGAAAGCGATCAAAACTATTATAACAACTTAGGTTTTCATGCTGTTTATCTTCCTGTAACCATTCATCCCGATTTGGTGCTTGAACCTGTTGAAGGAAAACGATTCGCCTTGTTTCATGGAAATTTATCCGTAGCAGAAAACATCGAAGCCATTCACGCACTCCTCGCGGAAAACAAGCGAAAACGGCTGGAAATTCCAGTCGTGATTGCGGGGAAAAACCCGGACAAACAGCTTCTTTCAAAAATACAGAACGAAGGCTGGGAATGTATTGCAAATCCAAGTGATTCCGGATTGGATGATTTGCTTCGCAGTTGTTCCGTTCACCTGTTGATCGGCTTTAAAACTGCCGGTATAAAACTGAAAGTGATTCGTGCTTTACTGAGTGGGAAGCCTTGTATTGCTACTGAAGAAATGCTTGGAAACCCAACGTTCGAAAAATACTGTGAGCTTTGGAATCCGTCGCTTCCACTGGCGGAAAAATTAGAGGAAATTCGGGTTCCGGGTGAACAAGAGATTCGGGAACGACTGAGTGAGCTGGAGGCTGTGTTCGGAATTGAAAAGCTGGAAGCCGTTTTTCGTGAAATTGGCTTATCGAAATAGTGCAGGGGATTTCCCAAAAACCCAATTTCCCAATATTGGGACGGAGCTCAAAATCAATAACTTACAAAGATTAATCAAACAAAGGCTGGAACGGATCGAAGCGATGCATCGTATCCAATGTTTTCAATTCGCGGTTCTCCACTTTGAACACTTTTCCCGGAAATTTTTCGATCAACGACATATCATGCGTCGCCATAATGACTGCTGCTTTCTCTTCTTTGGCAACAGCTATCATCAGGTGCATAATTTCAGTAGATGTTTCCGGATCCAGGTTTCCGGTTGGTTCATCGGCAATAATGACTTTCGGATGATTGATCAGAGCACGTGCAATGGCAACCCGTTGTTGTTCTCCACCCGACAAACGATGTGGCTGCACGCCTTCCTTTCCTTCCAATCCGACCATCGACAAAACCGTGCGGATTCGCTGATCCATTTCGCGCTTGTCTTTCCAGCCGGTTGCTTTCATTACGAAACGCAAATTATCCGCAATCGAACGATCGGACAACAATTGGAAATCCTGAAAAACAACTCCCAATTTGCGGCGCAATCCCGGAATTTGTTTCTTAGAAAGCGATTTCAGGTCAAAATCAACTACCGATCCCAAGCCATCGCTCAATTCCAATTCTCCGTAAAGCACTTTCAACAAACTACTTTTTCCCGACCCGGTTTTCCCGATCAAAAAAACCAATTCATCCCGTTCTACCTCGAAATTGATGTTTTCAAGAACCGTTTGACCCAATTGGTCAATTCGTCCGTTTTGAATGCGAATAACTTTCTCCACCTCATTGAGTTTATAGCTGTAAATTTCAGGATTCCAATCCATGAAATCAAAGTGTAACGAGATTTTATCTTAACACTTATACGTTTAAAACTTTTAAACGCGCTTCCCCTATCTCCCTCAGGTACTGCTTAATTTTACTATCTTAAAATAGTTGTAATGCGTTTTATTTTTTTCATTCTTTTACTCGTTGCAAGCTCTTCTGCATGGTCCCAGGCAAGTGAGAAGTACCATTCTCCTTTAAGCGGATTCTACCGGGCAGAAGATTTGTTTGAGAAAGAACAATACAGTGCCGCACGCAAGGAATTCCGTCTTTTTATCACTGATTACAAAGGTTCCAAAAACGATTCCTATTACATCAAAGCACTTTATTACGAAGGATTATCCGCATTGGAACTGTTCAATAACGATGCAATTGATCTGTTGGAAAGCTTCAACCGGGAATATCCGGAAAGTATTTACAGAAGCAATATTCTTTTCCAGATCGGGCGTTATTACTACCAAAAGAAAGATTACAAAAAATCCATTCAATACTTCAAGCAACTCAGCAGATCTTCTGTTGATAAGGAAAACCAGGAGGAATACTACTTCAAACTGGGTTATGCTTATTTCGACGAGAAAAACTATCCGGAATCCAAACTGGCGTTCTTCGAGGTCAAAGATTCAAGCAGTCAGTACGGTGCGCCGAGTTTGTACTATTACTCGCACATTTGCTATCTGGACAGTTCTTACCAAACGGCTTTGGAAGGATTTGAAAAATTATTGATCGACAACCGTTTCAACCGCGTTGTTCCGTATTACATTACGCAGATCTATTACATTCAGCATAAATACCAGGAAGTTGTTGATTTCGCTCCAAGTAAAGTAGACAGCTTAAAGCCTGCCGAACAAGTGGAAATCAGCCACATTATCGGGGACAGTTATTTCCATCTCGAAAAATACGACGAGGCTTTGCCTTACCTGGAACTCTACAATTCGAAGTCGAACACCACACGCGATGACGATTATGCACTTGCACTCGCTTATTCCAGAACCTCCAATTGCACCAAAGCCGTAAAATATTTCGACCGTGTGGCGCGTGAAAAAGACGTATTGGGTCAGATCGCGCTTTACCATGCCGGTGAATGTTACACGAACATGGGTGAACTGGTTTATGCACGAACAGCCTTCGAAGCAGCCAGCGAACTCGATCTGGATAAAATGATCCAGGAAGATGCCCTTTACAATTATGCTTTATTGTCTTACAAATTAGACATGAACGCGTATGATGAAGCGGTTGAAGCCTTCAAACTGTATTTGGAAAAATACCCGGATTCCAAACGGAAACCTGTGATCTACCAATATTTGGTGAACGTGTACACTTCAACCAAGAATTATCAGAAAGCATTGGAGTCTTTGGATCAGTTGACCAATAAAGACATCAAGTTAAAATCTGCATATCAATTGATCGCCTTTAACCGAGGGGTGGAATTGTTCCAGAAATCAGAGTATAAAAACGCCATCAAAGCGTTTGAATTGGTAGACAAATACCCGATGAGTCCGGAAGTAAGCGCAAAAGCAATGTACTGGAGCGCCGATGCGGAATTCTATCTGAAAAACTATTCCGAAGCAGTTAAAAAGTATACGCAGTTCATGAGTACATCCGGCTCTCAGTCGAGTGGATTGCGAAACGATGCGCTATACAACAAAGGATATGCTTACCTGGCATTGAAAGAATATCGCAGCGCTCAGGAGGCATTCAGAGAATACCTGAAACAACCGAATTTGACGGATTTGCATAAAAAAGCGGATGCGTATATGCGTTTGGCAGATGAATATTACCGCAACGCACTTGCCGATAATTCGACCAATGCTGCGGCAATCGAAAACTACAAGGCTGCCTACGACCTGAAACAAGGATACGACGACCAAGCTTTGTATTACATGTCGCGTACTTACGGTTTCATGGGGAAAAGAGACAACAAAATCCAAAGTTTGACGGATCTGATCAACAACTATCCGAAATCGCGCTACGTACAACGTTCAATCGAAGAAATTGCACGTACTTACTTCGAAATGGAAAACCTGGATAAATCGGAACGCTATTACAAGCAGGTTATCTCCGATTATCCGAATAGTGCGTTCGTCAAAGAAGCATACCATTATTTGGGAGACATTGCTTTCAAACGATCCAATTTCAACCAGGCGGAAACCTACTACCTGAAGGTTCTGAACGACTTCAACCTCAACGATACGATCTGTGAACGCGAAGTAAGTTCCCTTGCAGATGTTTACCGTGCTCAACGTTTATTAAACAAAATCGAAGCATTGGCCGGAAAATACAGTTGTGCAGATTCCATCGCAACGCAAGTGGAAGACGAATATTACCGTCAGGGATTTGATTTGTATGAGAAATCCGAGTGGGCTGCTTCCATCACGGAATTTGACAAGTATTTGAACAAGTATCCGAAAGGGAAATACTCCCGCGATGCGATGAATCAAAAGGCAGATGCCTTGTACCGCTTGAAGAAAGAATCCGATGCAATTGCAATTTACCAGATCACACTCACCGGTCCGAATGACGATTACACCGAATTGGCTTCTGTCCGAACGGCCAAGTTCCTGTTCAACGGAAATCAGAAAGAAGCTGCTCTTCCGTATTACAAACGCACAGAAGAAGTGAGCTCCAACCCGGAATACCTGAACAATGCACGAATCGGATTGATGCGCTGTCATTTCTTATTGGAAAACTACGCCAATGCAGTTGAGTACGCTCAGAAAGTATTGAGTATTCAGCAAACAACGCAGTTGAAGCTGGAAGCCGAATACATCAAAGGAATTTCGCTTTCGAAAGAAAAACGCTACCCGGAAGCACAACTTTCTTTGGATTATGTAGTGAAAAATGCGACAACCGTTTGGGCGGCAGAATCCAAATTCACTTTGGCAGAGAATGCTTTCGCCCAGGCAGATTATACTAAGACAGAAACGTTAATTCGCGAATTATTGAAAATGAAGCCGGGTTATGATTACTGGATTGCAAAAGGCTTGATTCTTCAAACAAAAGTATTGCTTCAGAAGAAAGATTTGTTCCAGGCTGAAAATACCATCAAATCCGTAAAAGATCATTATCCGGTAAAAGACGACGGCATTCTGCAGGAAGCAGGTGAGTTGTACGATGAAATTATGCAGTTGAAAACACAACCAAAAACGTTGACAAATCCGAGCGATCCTACGGTAATTGAAGTTGACGTAAAAACAGGGAAATAATGAAGAGAAGTAAAAACTGTTTCACACTCATCAGTGCATGCTTAATTGGTTCAACTGTTTTCGGTCAGGGAAATGTGGTAGATATCATCACTACCGGTGACCGTTCTATTGAAACTGCACACCGTCTGAATTCACAGCCGAAAATTCTGGATACTGTTTTCCCGACACCGACAACTTCTTTTCCTTTGCTTTCGATCAATTACGAACCAACTTTCGAGATTCCGAAGATTGAACCTGCAAAAGTGAATTTACAGCAGAAATTGCCACAATTGTACAACGGTTATGCCCGAATCGGGATTGGTTCTTTACTAATGCCTTTGGCAGAATTGTACTACAACAATGGTCGAAGCAGAAAACTGAATTACGGGGTTCACTTGCATCATTTGAGTTCATTCGGGAAAATGAGAAATGTCGCTCCTGCAAACTTCGATCGCACGAATGTACGTGGTTTTGTGGGTGTAAACGAAAAGAAATACAGCTGGGATGTTGAATCGTATTATCGAAACCAGGGCTTGCACTTTTACGGGTTCCCGAATGAAAATGCAAACAAGGACAGCATCGCACAACGTTTCAATACTATCGGTTTAAAGGGTGGATTCCATTCGCACGCAAAAGACAGTTTAGGTTTGAACTGGAAAGTTGGATTGGAATACCGTCACTTCAACGACAAGAAATCAAAAGCGGATTCCCTGAAAGACTGGAACGCGCGTGAAAACTTCTTTGCAATTCGCACAGGTGCAGAATACAAATGGGGAACGGAGATTTTTGCTGCAGATCTGGACATCCTGCACAACTCCTACAAATTCGGTGTGATGAACGACACGATCGGATCTTCTTTGATCGGTTTGGAGAATAAAAACACCATCATCAGTTTACGGCCAAGCATCAGCACGTATTCTAAAAACAGAAAGCTGAAAGCGAAAGTAGGAGTGGATTTAACGGCAAGTCTCGGGCCTAAAAACAAGATTTACCTCTATCCGATCGCCGAAGTGAAATATTCGTTGTTCAATGACATTTTGATTCCGTATGCAGGAGTAACCGGAGGTTTGACACAGCAATCTTTCAAACGATTAACGGACGACAACGAATTCATTCTTTCCAATGTTTCATTGCAAAATGAGCACAAAGCTGCTGACGGATTTATTGGAATCAAAGGAACACTTTCGAAAAGAATCGGGTTCAATGTTTTTGCAAGTTTCTCTCACGTGAAAAACAAAGCCTTGTTTGTGACGGATACAACTGTATACTCCGGCAGAAACCGCTTCAATGTGATTTACGACACGATGAACATCACCAAATTGGAAGGTTCGATTTACTACCAGTTTAAAGAGAAAGTGAAAATCGACGTTATCGGAAGATACTTTTCCTACAATGCACGAAACAATATCTTTGCATGGAACTTACCTCAATTTCAGGTGGTGTTAAGAGGAACTTACAACTTGTATGACAAGTTCATTCTTACGGTTGATGCAAACCTGGAAGGAGGACGGAGAGCACAGGCTTTTGCTCCCGGAAAAGATGTCTTGGAAGAGAACAATCAATATGCTTTGAAACTCGGTTTTCTTGCTGATGCAAACATCAGTTTGGAATACCGTTACAACAAGCGTGTATCCGGATTCATCAATTTGAATAACGTAGCTGCTCAGCGTTACAGACGCTGGTACAATTATCCTACTCAGGGATTCCAGGCGATGGTGGGTGTGACAATCCGTTTCTAAAACCGGCAAAATCCCGTTCAAAAGACGCATAGACATGTATCTATTAGCCCAGTGGTGTCAAGGGATTCCGGTTTATTTTGAAGGATTTATGTCCCCTTGGAATTTGGACAAAAACAGCGTCCTGAATTAATTCTGATTGCTGAACAAATGCTTCCGGTGATTACTTCCCCAGGTAGCCAGCTCAGCAATGATCGGTTCTAAAGTCAAACCATAAGGTGTGATTTTGTATTCCACCGTAATGGGTTTCGTATCGCAAACTGTCCGTGTTATCAACTGATTGATTTCCAATTCCTGTAATTCTTTCGACAACATTTTCGCACCGATTCCCGGAATATTCCGTTTCAATTCCATAAACTTCATCGAATTCTCAAATACCAGTGTTCCGATAATCTGAATTTTCCATTTCCCGGAAAGCAATTCTACGGTATCTCTGATTGCCAACATTCTGCCCGCGCAAGCCGCAGGCTCATGAATCATTTTCTTTTTCATTACCATGATGCAAAAATACGACGTTAACCGACTGATTTTATAATAAGTTTCTTCATGGAAACTAGTTTCCAAAAGGAAATATAGGCAAAAAGTAAACTATTTATCCAATAGCTTTGCCAAAAAAATTCAAACACATGAAAAAGAACACCATTATCTATTGGACAACAACCAGCGTATTTTCAGCCATGATGTTATTCTCAGCGTCCATGTATTTCACTTCCCCGGAAGTTCAGTCAAATTTTATCAAAATGGGTTTCCAGGATGCTTTCCGCATCGAGTTGGGATTGGCAAAAATCCTCGGAGCACTTGTTTTGTTGATTCCGTTTTTCAAAGGATCTATCAAAGAATGGGCTTACGCAGGTTTCGGAATCACCTTAATCTCAGCAAGTATTCTTCACGCTTCTAACGGCGATCCCGTTTCCATGATCGTTTCTCCGATTGTATTTTTGGGAATTCTTTCTGCTTCTCACTTTTTTTGGAAAAAGAAAGTAAACGCAATTACTGTTTAACAGGATATCTGATAAATCTTTGCGCTCTTCATTTCTTTGCGTTTAAAAAAGAGCTTTTGTGTTCAACAACCGTAAAGATGCAGAGGTCGCAAAGGATGTTTAACAAACGGAATAAACTCATTTAGGATCGGATAATTGCACCGTCTTCCATTTCGATGATGCGGTGCGTTTTCTCCGCGAATTCATTGTCGTGCGTTACGATCAGCAGGGATTGACCGAATTCTTCTGCAAGTTCCTTGAAAATATCAAATACGATTTCCGTATTCTTTTTATCCAAGTTTCCCGTTGGCTCATCGCCCATCACAATTAATGGATTATTGATCAAAGCCCTTGCAATCGCTACCCGTTGTTTTTGTCCGCCTGAAAGCTGATTGGGCATTTTCAGGGCTTCATCCTGAATGCCCAAAATTTTCAGCTTTTCGTAGGCATTTTGTTCTACTTCAGCCGAACTGAGCTGACTCAGTTTCAAGCCCGGAAGCATCACATTTTTCAGGACCGAAAACTCGTTGAGCAAATAGTGAAATTGAAAAACGAAGCCGATTTTCGCATTGCGGACACGAGCCAAGTCTCCTTCTTTCTTCCCGCGCATCAGTTGGTCGTCGATGAATAAATCTCCCTGGTAATCCGTATCCATCGTCGACAAAATATAAAGCAAGGTAGATTTTCCACAACCCGATTTTCCTATAATTGACGTAAACTCTCCCCGTTCGATCGTAAAACTGATGTTTTTCAATACCTGGATATCGAACGGATCGTGGAAGAACTTGGAAATCTCTTTTGCCTGCAGAACGGTTGAACTCATCTTATTTTCCTCTAATAATTACAACAGGATCTACTTTACTTGCTTTTCTCGACGGAAAATATCCGGCATAATACGTCGTGATCACCGAAAAAATTCCCCCGATCAGGTAATAGCGCGGATCGTAATTAATCGGATAGGTTTTAACCGTCGGAAGTGCTTCTGTTTTAAATGGAATCTGATCAATCCCGGAAGAAATGAGAAAACCGAAAAAGAGCCCGAATAAACCGCCGAAAACACCGATTGTCAGAGCAATGGTAATGAAAACGCGCTTCACATCTTTTCCGGAAAAACCGGTTGCTTTGAGAATCGCAATCGTATCCATTTTCTCATAAATCATCATGTTCAAAATGTTGTAAATCCCGAAACCGGCAACAATCAGCAAGGTAATTCCGACTGCATACGAAATCAATGTCCGGATAGCTGTTCCCGTTTCGAATTGCGCATTCGCCGTTTGAATGTCGACCGCTTCCACGTCATAAATCTGTTTGTATTCCTTTGCAATCTCCGGAGCCTGCGCCATATCCAGCAATTTCACCTGGATATCTGTGATATAACTATTGCTTTCACCCAGCAATTTCTGCGCTGTAGCCAGTGAAACATAACTCTGAACCTTATCAATATCCTGAATTCCCGATTGAAAATAACCCACCACTTTCAGTTGAACACGTTCCCCTTTGGAAGTCGTGATCTGGATATTATCACCCACATTCGCCAGGATTTTTTCTGCCGCGCCTTTTCCCAGGATAATGCTGTTCGGAACGTTTTTCAAATCCTGGTAATCCCCTTCCACCACATATTCCGAAAAGGCAAACAGGCGATTCTCCTCTACCACGTCAATTCCATTGAGAGCTCCGGTTAAATCAACGGCGCCCACATTGTAGAAAACCTGGACATTCACTTTCGGACTGACTCCCAAAACCCGTGGGTCATCTCTCAATGATTTCATGATCACCGAACTGTTGTGGATATCCAGCAAGTCGTTTTTCGGTTTGACGGAACTAATGAAATTATGACCCTTTCCATTCGTTTCATAATCAATCGGCTGCTTTTCAGAAGGAAGAACTTCCTTGTAAATATGTACATGCGGCGTTCGGTTCAGAATCAATCCGTCCAGCAAATTGTTCAAACCCGTCATAAAACTCAACAACGTAATGAACATCGTAATACTGAACGTGACACCAACTGCCGCAACCAATGTTTGTTTCCAGCGAGCCAGCAATAAGGCTTTTGAAATGCTTATGATCAATCCAAACTTCATTCGGTTTCCAGCTTTATTTCATCAGAAGATTTCAAACCTGAAACAATTTCTACAAATTCAAAATCACGCAATCCGACCGTTACTTTTATTTTTTTTCCATCCGACAAAAGAACCGAATCTCCTTTCAGCAAATACGTTCTTGGAATGGTGAGCACTTTCTTTTTGGATTCCAAAACAATGCTTGCTTCAAATGAAGTGTTCGGGAAAATGCGTTTCGGGGCTTTTGTAAAAACCGCTTCCACTTTAAATGTTTTGGATCGCTCGTTCATCAACGGATTGATCTTATTCACCCTCGCCTCAAAAACTTCTCCTTTGTAACTATCCATCGTAACCAAAACACGCATATTCAGATCAATTTTTGCGATATCGTATTCGTCAACCTGCATTTCCAGGATAAAGCTGTCTGCGGCTCCTACAACTGCCAATGGAATTTGTGGTCCGACCAAATCTCCTTTTTCGATCAAAACGCTGTAAACTCTTCCGTTCATATCGCTTCGGATTTCAAAATCGGAAGCCGATTTGGATGACAAAGCCAGGTTGTTTTTCGCTTGTTTCGCGTTGAAGTTGATTTGTCTTTTCAAATCGTTGTAATGAATCAGCGCATTTGAAAGTGCATTCTGAGAACTTTGATAAGCCAGTTCCCGCTGCTCAAGTTCTACTTTCGAAATCACATTCTGATTGAATAAGTTCAATTGCCGGACATACAACAACGAATCTGTTTTTAGCTTTTCCCGGCACAATTGAATAGCACTTTTTGCCTCGTTCAGTTTTTCCTGGTTTTCACTTTGATCATAAAATGATGCTGAAAGCGCCGCGTTCTCTTCGTTGATTACTTGTGCCCGGTTATCTATCCGGAACAATAATTGTCCCTTGGCGACATAATCTCCGTCATCAATCAAAACCTGCTGAACGGTTCCTGAAACAAGCGGAGTAACCTGGTACTGATTTTTGCTTTTAATCGTTCCGGATGCGTAGATGGAAGATGAAATATCCTGAATCTGAGGATGAATGGTTTCCGTTTTCGAGCCACAGGAAAGCAAAAGTAATGGCAAAGCTGCAAGCAATAGTTTCATCGGTACTGGAACAATAGTTACATGTCCAATGTACGAACTTAATTTGTAAAAACGATGCGCTTTTTATTTTATGCGCTGCCCCAAAATTAGCTGATGATTTTCTATGGAAAGAATGTAATTCCTAAGGTTGTTCAAAAGGTTTAAAACAATTGAAAATGGAGAATGTAAAAGTGAAAAAGTTATTCCATCAAAATCATTTGAAGAAAAAAATCCTAAGCCTGTTGAAGGATGAACATTTGAACTTCTTAAGAAGATTCTAAATCAAACATGTTCGGATTGCCTGCAAAAGGCGTTATTTCAAAACCCAGGGAGCAATTCCCAACGATTTCAATTTTGGTTCAAGCTGTTTGAACTGAGCGGCGCTTCCGGCAGTAACACGGATTTTTCCGTCTTTCTCCACAATTTGACCTGAAATTCCGTTAGAAGACAATAATTGGATCAACTCTTCCGCGTTTTTTTTGCTTGAGTAACTTCCAACGATGATTTGTCCTCCGCCAGGTGTTGATGAACTAAGCGTCGGAGTTTTGGGTTGTTCGATGGGTTTCGGCGTTTCTTTCACCGGAGCAGAAATGGCTTTCTCAATGACTTTTTCCTCCGGAACAACTACGGTTTTTTTCTTATTCAATGAAACCGGAACGTAGGTATCCTCATCCATTTCGTAAGAAAACGTTTCTACATTTTTCGGTAAGTTCTCTAGTTGCTTTTTGCTTTTACGTTCTGAAAAACGGTAGCTCGATTCAGGAGCCTTGTACGTTCCCGGTTTACCGGAATGGAACGGGTTAAAATCAGCAAGAGAAATAACCCCGGATTCCAACACATCTGTTTTTACCGGAATCCAGAAAGAATAAAACGCGATCGGCAATAAAGCTGCTGCTGCAACATATCTCCAGGTTGTGGATCTCTTTTTAGCAGCAAGCGCCGGATGAGCAATTGCTTCTTCACGAACAACTTCTAAAACCGGAATAATCGGTTCTTCCATCAAAATAAAAGAAGGTTCCGAGCTCGGAACAACTTGTTTTTCTTCCATTTCCACCGCTTTCACCATGTGCATTACTGACTGGCGCGATTCTTTTGCCTGAGCATCCGAAACGGAAACAAAGTGCACGGAACTCAATCCGAATGATTCGAGTAACAGATTGTAGAAACGATCCTGTTCAAAACACAGGTTTCGCTCCTGATCGTAGAACAAATTCCCAACACGGTCAATCGTGATTCTGCCACCCATCTGAAGTTTCGCTTCCCATTCCTGGATGTGCGCCTGAACTTCCTGAGCAGCTTCCGAATAACTCAATGAATTCGCTTGTGATAATGCCGCGATCAATAATCCGTCATTGTTGATCAATTGCTTATTAAACAACACGGATTTTTTCGGCGGAACAATGACTCCTTTCGCCGAATCTATTTTTGCAGACATACGCTGTGCAACGAACCCTCCGAAAGAAGGAACAATGACACAATTGTGCTGCAATAATAAATCTCCTATAAGCTGTTCAAAAGTCAACATACCACAAAGTTACGAAAATCAATTTTGTTATACGAACGAACAGGAAAAGAGTTGCGAAAATGCCGAATTTTACTTATATTTATATATAAATAAAAAATCACCTTTATGAAACACCTTTATCTCTTCGCTTTCGCGATGCTGACCGTTATTGGTTTGAACCAAAGTTCGGCACAAAACATTATCAAAACAAATGCCAGTGGCGTCGGTATCTGTGACGGAACTGCCTTTAACACTTTCCATGATTGGTGGAGTGATAGTGGCTGGACCTGGAGTTGGTACCGGGATTCTATCCAAATTGCCGGAGCTGACTCTATTATTACCAACCTGTGTACCGGAAATTATTCCATGGTTGCAAACTCAATGGGAGTGCCCTTCTATGTTGAAACATTCACTATCACAGATCCGTGTTCTGATTTTGTACACAATGTCTACTACACTAATTCCATTCCTGACAGTTGTACCGGGTTGATCTCGTCGTATTCGTTTGGAGGACATCCACCGTATGCTTACAGCTGGTCGACCGGAGACAGCACTGCATTTATCGAGAATTTATGTCCAGGAGATTACACGATCACGGCTACGGATTCACTCGGATGTATTCAAACCCGCACGATCACTATTGAATATGAATATTTGAATGCCACACTTTGGATTGATAGTGGCTATTATGCCAATTGTTCCGGGCAAGCTTCCATTACTCCATATGGTGGAACACCACCCTATTCCATTCTTTGGAATACCGGTGACACAACAGATCACATTCAGTATTTATGTGACGGAACTTATTCTGTAACTGTGGTAGACGCAACCAATGATTCTTTAAACTATTCCTTTACTATCCAGGTGCAAGAACCTCGACCTCTCGCTGCAGATTCCTGGATTTACGATGATTACGATTCGACTTGCTCCGGCCAGGCATCCGTTAATCCAACCGGTGGAACAAAGCCTTATTCCATCCATTGGAGCACAGGAGATTCATCTTATTATGCTTATAACTTATGCACAGGGACTTACTACGCAACCATCGTAGATGCTCTTAATGATTCAATAACTATTACTATTAACGTTGGTCCGATTCCTGAACCACTTGCTGCCGATTTCTGGTCGCATGACAATTCTTACTTTTATAATTCCCCGCAATGTTCCGGAATAGCGTACGTTCGTCCGCGCGGTGGAACTCCTCCTTATTCCATTCTTTGGGATACCTATGATACGACCGAGGATGTTGGATATTTGTGCATCGGAAACCACTCTGTGACTGTTGTAGATGCTGCAAATGATTCTTTGTACTTTACCTTTACAATTCAGAAACCTTTTGCTACTACATACTGGACTTCCAACAATGCCAACGATTGTAACGGTGCTGCAGCTGTGTATCCATATGGCGGAACACCTCCCTATTCTATTCATTGGAATACTGGAGATACAACCGAATTTATTGATAGTTTATGCCCGGGTACATATACCGCATATGTTACTGATGCAACAAACACTGACACGATGTTTACCGCTTTTACTTTGACCGATTCATCTGTTATTTATGGTAGAGACAATTCACCTTCCATTTCAGACCTGTCAGTAAGCGAAAATCCGTTGGAATCTGTTTCGATCTATCCGAATCCTTTTACGGATGTAATCAAAATTGACAATCAAAACGGTGCTGTTCAATCTATGAAACTGACGGATTTGAACGGACGAATCATTGGAGAAAGGACTGATTTAAATTCGGGAGTAATTGATTTTGACGGATTAGAGTCTATCGGATCAGGAACCTACTTTTTGATCCTTTCGGGAGAAAAGCATTCCAAAACTTATAAACTGATTAAATAAAACTGTTCAAAGGGCTGAACAATTCAGTTTGAACTCTTGAACGGATTTAGTTTCTTTATCAGGAAGAAAAATCAAATCACCAAAACTCTCATACAAAAGAGCCAAATTTTAAGATCATATTCGCTAAAACCCTGTTCGTCAGCTGACGGATGGGGTTTTATTTTTTCCGGAGTGCCGAAAGTTTTACCCCTTCTACTGAAAGAACAACATAGATGTAAAACACAATCAACAAATTATTAGCAACAAACTTGATGAGTGTGTGATCCCCGTAAGGAATTTTAGTTGCAAGGAAGTAAATCAGGATACTCAAGCCCAGGTACAGGAAAAATTTGCGCAGGTTATATTTGATCGGGAAATGTTTTTGCCCCCAAATATAAGATACAACCATTTGAAATGCATACACGATCATGGTAGCCCAGGCGCTCGCTACGTAACCGTATTTCGGAATGAACAGGTAATTGATCGCAATGGTCAAAACCGCACCCATAATGGAAATATAAGCTCCGTACTTTGTTTGATTGGTGAGCTTATACCAAATACTTTGATTGAAGTAAATTCCCAGGAACACGTTTGCCAACAAAAGGATTGGTACAATTTTCAAACCTTCCCAAAAGACCTTACTTGTAATGAAATACTTGAAAATGTCCAGATTCAGGGATACCCCCAAAAAGACAACGCATACAATTGCAACGAAATAGTTCATCAGTTTGATGTACAGTTTATTCCGGTCCTGGTTTTTCATCTGATTGAAAAAGAAGGGCTCCGCAGCATAGCGATAAGCCTGGAGTAGAATGGTTACCAGCATCGCCAATTTGTAACACGCACTGTAAATTCCGATTTCAGCATCAGCCATTTTAGCTGTAAATCCATTTGCCGGATCGTACAGCATTTGCTTCAGCATAATCCGGTCGATTACTTCATTGATGATTCCGGCAAAACCCGCAATTACAATCGGGATAGCATATACCAGCATTTTTTTCAGCAGCGGAATATCGAGTTTCAAACGGATTTCCTTGAAATCATTCCGTAGAAAGAGCGGTTTGACCAAACTGGAAATCACGTTTGCAATCAGAATGTAAAACACTCCGTTGGTCGGTTCTTTCGGATCCACAAAAAGCAGCAATAATGCTACATTGAGGAAGATATTCACTCCGATTGAAGAAAATTGAATGATCGCAAATTGCCTGGCTTTTTCTTCTGCCCTTAATTTGGCAAGCGGCAAGCTCGACATCGCATCAATCACCACAATTGCACCCATGAGAATAATGTATTCAGGATGATCATTGAAGAGTAATGCATCTGCAATGTTCCTGTCCCAGAAGAACACCCCGAGAAAGAAAATCACGTTCAGCAAAACAACTGTTAGAAAGCCATTTTGAAAAACCTGTTTCTTATTATCACTGTCCTGAATGAAACGGAAATAGGTTGTTTCCATTCCGAAAGTCAGCAAGATCATTAAAAATGCTACAAAGGCATACAATTGAGACACCACGCCATATTCTTCCGGATGTTTTTGAAAAACTGAAGTATAAAGCGGCACCAATAAATAATTCAGGGTTCTCCCCAAAATGGTGGATAACCCATAAACAGCTGTTTGCCCAAGTAGTTTTTTAAGTGGATTCAATTATCCTCTGAAATTTGGTTTTCTTTTTTCAATAAACGCCCCCGTTCCTTCTTTGAAATCAGCTGTACCGAAACATAAACCGAATTGCTCCACTTCCGCATCAAATCCTGCCTGACCGCCTTTGGAATACAATGCATTCACCGCACGAATTGCAGAAGCAATAGCCGTTCCGGAATTTTTCAAAATCTTGTTTGCCAATTCATTTGCTAAGTCCAATAATTCTTCCGGAGCACATACGTGATTTACCAATCCCCAGGATTTTGCTTCGTCCGCAGAGATCATTCCTGCTGTGAAAATCATTTCGTTCGCTTTTCCGCGACCCACCAATTGTGCCAAACGCTGCGTTCCTCCATAACCCGGAATTACACCCAAAGAAACCTCAGGAAGTCCCATTTTTGCATTGCTGGAAGCAATCCGAATGTGAGAGGCCATCGCCAATTCCAATCCGCCGCCAAGTGCAAATCCGTTGACGGCAGCAATGACCGGAGTGGTCATATTTTCGATAAATGAGAATAGAATATTTTGTCCCTCTGCAGCCAGGTCACGACCTTGCTCTACTGAAAAATCGGCAAATTCCTTGATATCTGCACCTGCCACAAACGCTTTTTCTCCCGATCCGGTAAGAATCACCACTCCTGTTGCAGCATCGTTGTTTGCTTCATTCAATGCATGATTTAATTCCGAAATGGTTTGTTTGTTTAATGCATTTAATTGGTTTGGTCGGTTGATGGTGATTGTTTGGATGTGCCCGTTTTGAGACACGAGGATATTTTCGTACGCCATTTTAAAAGTCTTTCTGTAAAGTTATTGACTTATTTCCGAAGTTGTTACTTTTTGATGTAATTCCGCAATATTACGTCCGGAATTAACTTTGCTTGAAAATCTGACCTACAACTTCTTCCATCATTTCAAAAGCATGCGGATTTAAATAATAGTAATGCTCATTCGTAAAATCATCGTATCGTTCAAATATTAATTTCGAATCGAGAAATTCCTTAACATGTTGGCTAACTGTTGACTTAGAAAGCTTCGTTAAGTGAATCAAGTCCCTGCTTTTAGCTCGAAAACAGATGTTCAGGTATTCAAGAATTGCTATTCTGGCAGGATGCCCCATCGCATCAGATAATTGTGCATATCTCAATTGATATGGACGGTACTGTTCTTTTTTTGTTGACCCCATTTTTACTCGTTTCTTATTTAATTTAAGAAAAAAGTTCGTTTCAATCAATAGCAAAAAAGAAAAAGTTGGACGTAATATTGCGGAATTACGTCCGGAATGAGATCATTACCTCTTCCGAAGTTTCTTATACAACTTGATTCCCAACATCAATGAAATCCCCACTCCAAAAAACCCAATCACGCCGCCCAGCCAGCCTAAACTCGTTTTCATGATGACCAGAAAAACGATCGAAACCAGCAACAATGTGGCAACTTCGTTCCAAATACGTAAATGTCCGGAAGTCCACCTGGAAGACTTTGACTTCAGGCGATTCATGATTCCCTGGCAGATAAAATGATAAACAAGCAGAATTCCGACAAACGTCAACTTAATATGCATCCACGGCATTTTAAGCAAACCAGAATTTGCTACGAGCATCAGCGTTCCGAAAATTACTGTTAGAATCATTGCTGGAGTGGTGATGATGTACCACAAGCGATTTTGCATGACATCAAATTGTTCCTGAAGAATGCGCTTTTCTTCATCCGGCCGCGTATTTGCTTCCGTGTGATAGATAAACAAGCGAACCATATAGAACAATCCTGCAAACCAGCTAACTACAAAAACAATGTGCAGCGCTTTCCAGACAGTATAATTTTCAAGCAAAAAATTCATCCCCGCAAAGTTAAAAAGAAACGGGAACACAAATTGCGTTCCCGTTTTCAAAATCAGTTATGTTGTGATTATACTTTCATTCCTTTAACAACACGATCTTTTCGTTTTGTTTTTTGAAGTTTTTTCAAGCGAACCTGCAAGAAAGAACTACTTCCTCCGGAAGCAACCGTATAAGTTTCGTTTCCATATTCTATTGTTCCACCGTTGCTTTTCCAATCT